>JAGBAU010000057.1 GCA_017938785.1 Clostridia bacterium | reverse complement strand
TGCTGTTCTTCGGCGTAAAGCTGCAGTGGGTCCCGGTATTGGGTCTGGGCACGCCTGCTCACTACGTACTGCCGGTCATCACCCTGGCCGTCTACCCCATCGCCCAGATTTCCCGGCTGGTAAAGACCAGCTACAACGAGGCCATGCAGCAGGATTACGTGGTAATGGCCCGTGCCAAAGGCATCGCATCCTGGCGCATCACTATCGTACACGTCCTGAAAAACGCCATGATCCCGGTGATCACCACCGCCGGTCCCATGATTGCCTTCCTGCTCACGGGCAGCTTCGTGGTGGAAACCATCTATACCATCCCCGGCATCGGCCGCGAATTCGTCACCGCAGTTTCCAACCGCGATTACACCGTGGTCATGGGCCTGACCATCTTCTTCGGTGCCCTGATCATCCTGTGCAACCTGGTAGCAGACCTGCTGTGCGCACTGGTAGACCCGAGAATCAAACTGACGGAGTAATTTATGCTGAGACCTGAAGAATACTTTGAGCCGCTGTCCCCGGAGGATCGCGACACAGAGTTCATCGCGATGGAGAGCAAATCCTTCGCACGAAATGTATGGGAAACCTTCTCCCGCAACCGGCTGGCGCTGATCGGTCTGATCCTGCTGGTGGTGGTTGTGCTGGCGTCGGTATTCGGGCCCATGCTCTCCCCCTACCCCTACGACGGCATGGACGCCATGAGCCGCAACCAGGGCTCCAGCGCCGCACATTGGTTCGGCACCGACCAGATGGGCCGCGATATCTTCACCCGCGTGCTCTACGGAACCCGCGTGAGCCTGCTGGTTGGCTTTGCCTCCACCGCACTGAACCTGATCATCGGCGTGCTCTACGGCAGCATCGCCGGTTATATCGGCGGCAAGACGGATATGATCATGATGCGCATCGTGGACGTCATCTACGCCGTACCTGCCATGATCTACATGATCCTGCTGATGCTCATCTTCGGTTCCAATATCTACAGCGTCATGCTGGGTATCTGCGTCAACGGCTGGATCAACATGGCGCGCATCGTGCGCTCCCAGGTGATGACCCTCAAGGAACAGGAATTCGCCGTGGCAGCCTTCGTCATCGGCGCGGACCGCAAGCGCATCCTGTTCAGGCATCTGCTGCTCAACAGCCTGGGCCCGATGATCGTCACCGTCACCCTGATGATTCCCCAGGCCATCTTCACCGAGGCCTTCCTGAGCTTCATCGGCATCGGCATTTCCGCCCCCATGGCCAGCCTCGGCACCCTTGCCCAGGACGCCAAGATGCTCATGAACGTATTCCCGATGCAGATGGTATGGCCCGTGCTGGTGATCTGCATTGTGATCTTCTCCCTCAACTTCATCGGCGAGGGACTGGAAACGGCATTGAATCCGAGAGGTAAGCGCTGATGAACGAGAGATTGTTGGATGTAAACAAGCTGAACGTCACCTTCGACACCCGGCAGGGCAAGGTCCGGGCTGTGCGCGACGTAAGCTTTCACGTAGACAAGGGTGAAATCCTGGGCTTTGTCGGTGAATCCGGTTCCGGCAAGAGCGTGAGCGTCATGTCCTGCCTGGGATTGATCGCCAAGAACGGCCGCGTGGAGAGCGGCAGCATCAACTTTGATGGCCGCGAGCTCTCCCCCGCCGGCAAGACCACCCGTGCAGAAAAAAAGCAGCACGAGGACATGCTGCGGGGCATCCGCGGCAATGAGATCAGCATGATCTTCCAGGACCCCATGACCTATATGAACCCGGTGCTCACCATCGGCACCCAGGTGACCGAGGGCGTCATTGCCCACACGAAATGCTCCAAGCAGGAGGCCTGGAAGAAGGGCATAGAGCTTCTCAAGCTGGTGGGCATTCCCAGCCCGGAGCAGCGCATGAAGCAGTATCCCTACGAGTTTTCCGGCGGCATGCGCCAGCGCATCATCATCGCAACGGCGCTGGCCTGCAACCCCAAGCTGCTGATCGCCGATGAACCCACCACCGCGCTGGACGTAACCGTGCAGGCGCAGATTCTGGAGCTGATCCGCAAGCGTGCCCGACAGGACGGAACCTCCGTCATCATGATCACCCACGACCTGGGTGTGGTCGCCTCCCTGTGCGACCGCATCTCCATCCTCTACGGCGGCAAGGTTGTGGAAACCGGCACCACCGACGAAATCTTCTATGAAACCAAGCATCCCTACACCAAGGGGCTTCTGAACAGCATTTCCCGCAGGCAGGCCCAGCCGGACGGCACCTTCGCCCGCACGAGCCTCACCTCCATTCCCGGAACCCCGCCGGATCTGCTGAAGATCAACGCCGGCTGTCCCTTCGCCAGCCGCTGCCCCAACGCCATGAAGATATGCAGGGATTACCTGCCCGCAACCACTGAATTCTCCGCTACCCATACGGCCGGCTGCTGGCTGTACTGCAAGGAACAGGCGGCCGAAATCGTGGAAGCGCAGGATAGAATGCGGGGTGAGCAAAATGGCTGAACCCATGATCCGGGTTGAGAACCTGGAAAAACACTTTAAGGTCAAAGGCACGCTGGGCAAGAAGGGCATAGTTCACGCGGTGAACGGCGTGAATCTGGACATCCAGAAGGGTGAAACCCTGGGCTTGGTGGGCGAATCCGGCTGCGGCAAGAGCACGCTGGGCCGCACCATCCTGAAGGTCCATGAGCCTGACGCCGGGCGCATCTTCCTGGATGGCGAGGAAATCACCAACCTGAGCCGCAAGCAGATGCAGCCCTACCGCCGCCGCATGCAGATGATCTTCCAGGATCCCTACGCATCGCTGAATCCCCGCTTCACCGTGGGTGAGCTGATCGCGGAGCCCATGAAGATCTACCGCATGTGCGATGAAAAGGAGCAGGTAGAACGCGTACAGGAGCTGCTGGAAATCGTCGGACTCAAGCCCGACCACATCCGCCGCTACCCCCACGAATTCTCCGGCGGCCAGCGCCAGCGCATCGGTATCGCCCGCGCCCTGGCCCTGAATCCGGAATTCATCGTATGCGATGAACCGATCTCCGCACTGGATGTTTCCATCCAGGCCCAGATCATCAACCTTCTGGAGCGCATCCAGGCGGAACGCGGCATCTCCTACCTGTTCATTGCCCACGACCTGACCATGGTTCGCCACATCAGCCGCCAGATCGGCGTGATGTACATGGGCTCCCTGGTGGAGGTGGGCGACGCGGACGAAATCTGCGAACATCCCGTACATCCCTACACCCAGATCCTGATGTCCGCCGTACCCATACCCGACCCCGTCACTGCAAGGCTCAAGAAGACCAACATCGCAGTCGGCGAGGTTCCCAGCCCCATCGATATGCCCAAGGGCTGTCCCTTCGCTCCCCGCTGCCAATACGCAAGCTGGCAGTGCCGCAACGAAAAGCCGCCGCTGCAGGATATCGGCGGACGACAGGTCGCCTGCTACTACGCAGACTGATTCCCAGCCTCGTTCCCTGCGGGCATGTGCCCGTTCAACAAACACCACAGGAGGAAACAGACAATGATGAACCTTCGCAAAATCCTGGCCCTGGCCCTCGCACTGGTCCTGGCCCTGTCCACCTTCGCTTTCGCAGAGGGTGAAAAGGTACTGAACATCGCAACGTTCTCCGGCGCAGGCGATCTTGACCCGGCCGGTATCGCCATCGATATGTGGACCGAATACGCAAAGCTCTGCGTGGATCCTCTGGTTCGCTTCGATGAAGAAGGCAACATGATCTATGAAGCCGCCGAAAGCCATGAGGTTTCCGATGACAACCTGGTTTGGACCTTCCACCTGCGCAAGGACGGCAAGTGGAGCGATGGTTCCCCCGTTGTCGCGGATGACTTCATCAACACCATCAAGCGCGCCCTGAACCCTGAAAACGGCATGTCCATCTACGCCAGCGTACTCTACAGCATCGTCGGCGCTCAGGAGGCCCGCAGCGGCGAAGGCAGTCTGGACGATGTAGCCGTTGTCGCCCTGGACGATTACACCCTGCAGATGACCCTGAAGGCTCCCTGCACTTATTTCACCAGCCTGCTGACCGTCGGCCCGTTCTATCCCTCCAAGTCCGGCATGGCCACCCTGGAAGATCCCGCATGGTGGAAGAATCCCGCCACCAGCCTGGGCAACGGCGCCTTCTATCTGACCGAATATGCAGACGGCGACCACTACATCGTCAAGAAGAACCCCCACTACTGGAATGCTGACGCTGTCAACATCGATACCATCAACGTCTACCTGATCTACGACCAGCAGGCCCTGCTGGCTGCCTACCAGACCCAGGAAGTGGACGTTGCCACCGGTCTTCCGGATTACATCGGCATGGCTTATGAAGGCAGCGAAGAGCTGTTCATCTGGAACATGCTCACCTCCAAATTCATGCTGCCCAACCTGAACGTTGAGCCCCTGAACGATGTACGCGTGCGCGAAGCCATCGCACTGGGCATGAACCGCACCGAAATCTGCGCTGTCATCGGCTCCGACTACATCCCCTCCACCTCCTACGTAGCCGAGTTCATGATGTCCAACTCCTCCTCCGAATACTTCTCCCAGGAGCGCGACCCGCTGTTCGTTGAAGACGTGGAAAAGGCACAGGCCCTGCTGGCCGAGGCAGGCTATCCGGGCGGCGAAGGCTTCCCCACCCTCACCTACACCTATCCCAACAGCGATAAGGACGCTCTGCTGGCCCAGGCCATCCAGGCACAGCTCAAGCAGAACCTCGGCATCAATATCGAGCTCAACGGCGTCGAGGACCAGGTTTACTCCTCCACCCGCGCTGAAGGCACCTATGATCTGATCCGTCACAGCTGGACCGCAGACTTCAACGATCCCATCAACTACCTCGACCTGTACACCTCCTACTCCGGCGGCAACTACAACGGTGTGAACAGCCCCGAGTACGACGCCCTGATCGAGGCCTCCAACCAGACCAGCGACCAGGTTGAGCGCAACGACCTGCTGCACAAGGCCGAGCAGATTCTGGTGGGCGACAACTTCTACGTTATCCCCGTTGCCACTCAGGTTTATATCTGCCTGCGCAGCCCGCGCCTGACCAACGTCACCATCAATGAAAAGGGCGAGCCCATGTACCGCTACGCCGATCTGGTATAATCCAAAAACACCGAACCCCACGCTCAGCGTGGGGTTTTCTGTATGCAAAAATGCTTAGACGGTCCTTATAATCCTTTGCTCCCAATTAAAAGCCGTGCTGCTTCAAACGCCCTGCCGTTTTTCCTCCCGATAGAGCAGTAGCATCATGAGCGTAGCGACGGCGAACGCTGCAAAGCCAAACACAAAGGGCAGCTTAACGTGTATCTCGTAGATAAATCCAGCCAGAGCTGCGCCGAAAATGCTGCCGAAGGACTTAACCGCATTGAAGGCGCCCATCACCAGATTGCTGTTCTTCCCCTTGCCCAGTTCAGCGGCAAGGTTCTGCTCCAGCGGCAGTGAAATGAAGTAAAACGCAAAGAAGATCACATTGACCACGATAAAGGGCAGCATCGCGCCCGATATGATCACGCCGATCATCGCCGCCGTGCACACGCTCATCACAACCACCAGGTAGGGCGAGGTTCTTTTCTTCCGGATGATCCACATGCACAGCGTACTGTTGGCAGCCAGGGAGATCACACCCAGCGCTGCTTTGATGACGCCGTTGTAACCCGATGTCAGGTTGAACTGGTCGCGCAGGTAGTAGTTGAAGCACTGCTCGAAGGCCACATAACCCAGGTTAGCCAGGCCATAGCCCAGGAACAGGAAAACCAGCAACCGGGTCATGAAATACCGGCACTGCGCGATGGCGGAGAAGGGATTGCACTGACGCAACAGCTGGCGGCGGGACGGTCTGTCCACCCCCTGCAGCCGGTCATCCCGGCAGCCAATGAAATGCAAAACAGCGGTGGCCGCCAGCGTGATCACCTGCAGCCACACTGCATAATACACATTGATTTCGCCAATCATACCGCCTACAAAATAACCGAAGGCTGTGGAGACGGCATGCAACGTTGCATTGATGGTGAGGTTTCGCCCTCGGTTTTCATCCGTGGACATATTGACCGCATAGGTCAGGAAGGTCACATAGGAACCACCGCAGAACATGCCGGCAAGCAGGCGCGCCAGCAAAAACTGCATTTCCGTCTGTGCCAGCCCGAAAAGCACCTGTGCCAGCGCATAGCCCAGGCCCCCGATCAGCATGACCGTCTTGCTGGAAATGTATCCGGCGATCTTCCCCCAGAATGGGGAAAACAGGAAGTTGAACGCCATCATCGCCGCAAAAGCCAGGCCGAACATATAGTCGTTCAATCCCAGATCCTGGATAATGGTGGGCGTAACCGGATGCACAAAATTCGCCGCCATGTTGAACACAAACATCACGACAAAAAAGAAAGTCATCCTGTTGCTCTTCTGATTCACTGCTGACATCTCCTGTATTGGATTCTAAAGAGTGATACTGATCATCACCACTATAGCACCCCATTGGCGAAGTGTCAAATCAACTTCGTTTGAAATACAAATCCTGTATGGTTCACCCATTCCAATTATGCTATAATAAGCGTAATCCCGGTATGAAAGGAATTGCAGAGTCATGAAAATCGCCCTTCTCACCGGCGCATCTTCCGGTCTTGGATGCGCATATGCCAAATATATCGGCCAAATCTTCCCGGAGATCGATGAAATCTGGGCGCTTGCCCGCCGCGAGGGCCGCCTTCTGGAGCTGGCAAAAAAGATCAGCTCGCCGAAGATCGTACCCGTCGAGTGCGATCTGACAAAGAGCGAAGATATCGAAAAGCTCAAAGCGAAGCTCTCCGCCGAAAAGCCGGAGCTCATGCTGCTCATCAACAATGCAGGCTGCGGATATCACGGTGAATTCGCCGCCTCGGATGCAAAAGAACAAATGCGCTGTGTACAGCTGAACACGGCGGCATTGACAGAGCTTACCCACATTGCGCTGAACCATATGCCCGCAGGCGCACGAGTGCTGAACACCTCCTCCATCGCCTCCTTTGCCCCCAATGCGAATATGGCGGTCTACAGTGCAACCAAGGCGTATGTAAGCTTCTTCTCCCGCGCACTGAATGAAGAATTGCGTCCAAGCGGGCGTTCCTCCACCGCCGTATGCCCGGCGCCGATGAAAACCGAATTCCTTGCCATCGGGCACATTGAGGGCAATTCAAAGACCTTTGAGCTGCTCC
>JAGBAU010000056.1 GCA_017938785.1 Clostridia bacterium | reverse complement strand
CGATCTCGATACCGACGGCGTGAAGAAGGGCTTCGACCTTGAAATGCTGGAAAAGGTGTGCGACGCCGTATCCGTTCCCGTGATCGCGTCCGGCGGCGCAGGCTGCATCAACGATTTTATCACCCTCTTCAACGCCCTTCCCGGGGTGGACGCGGGCCTCGCGGCGTCCATCTTCCATTTCGGCGAAGTGGCCATCAACGATCTGAAACGCGAAATGGCCGCAGCAGGCATACCTGCGCGGCTGTAGGAGGATATTATGATTGATATTTCCAAGCTGAAATTCGATTCCAACGGCTTGATTCCCGCCATTGTGGTGGATTCCATCAGCAAAAAGGTGCTCACCCTGGCCTACATGAATGAAGAATCCCTGAAAATCTCCATGGAAAAGGGCCTCACCTGCTTCTTCAGCCGTTCCCGCCAGGAGCTCTGGCTCAAGGGCGAAACCAGCGGCAACTACCAGCACATCGTTTCCATCACCGCCGACTGCGACGGAGACGCCCTCGTGGTCGTGGTCGACAAGGACGGCCCCGCCTGCCACTTGGGAAATGATTCCTGCTTTGAGCAGCCCCTCTTCCAGAGCGAAGAGCGCCATGAATTCTCCCTGCAGGGCCTGATGGATATGCTCGAGGGCCGCAAGCGTGACAAGCCCGCCGGTTCCTACACCACCTACCTCTTTGAGAAAGGCCTTGACAAGATCCTCAAGAAGGTGGGCGAGGAGTGTACCGAGGTCATCATTGCCGGCAAGGCTGAGGACAAGCGCGAAACCATCTATGAAATCGCCGATCTTGCCTATCATGTGATGGTACTCATGGTACAGATGGGCATCTCCGTGGAGGACATCCACAAGGAACTCGCCTCCCGCCACGTGATCGACCACAAGGTGAAGCAGGAAAAGATGGTGTGATCCGAAAAAATGATGCACAAGGGGACTCCGTCCCCTTGACTCCCGCATAAAAAAACGACCTCGTAGCGAGGTCGTTTTTTGAATGAAAGAAACACAGAACGCTGAGCAAAGCCGCAGGCGCAGACAGACTATCCTCTGAGCTCCACAGCAAAAAACAATGTCCTGCATAAACAGCTTTGTTATGCTGCTTTTCCCTTTTTTACCCGGGGAATGGCGATGGTGAAGAGCACCGCGCCGCCGATGGAGAATATCTGCATGATCACCAGCGCGCGGCTCACGCCTGCAGCGTCCAGCAGCCAGCCGCCGATGAAGGTTGCCGCCAGGCTGCCCAGCGTAAACGCCGTGCCGGACAGGGCCTGTCCCTTCAGGAAATCCTGCGGATCCAGCGTGCGGGAAATGTAATCCACGGTGGCAGGTACATAGAAGGCGTAGCTCACAAACTGCAAAAGCTCCGTGCCGTAAATGGCCAGCGGGCTGCCCGAAAGCGCCGTGAGCACGCCCTTTACCGCCCATACCCAGCCCGCCAGGCGCAGCAGGTTCCGCCCGTCGGTGCGCCTGCTGAGCCATGCATAAAACACCATGGCCGGAAGCTCCGTGATGCCCGCGATGGCAATGGCAGTTCCGTGCTCTGCGCTGCCGCCGCCCAGGTTCTGCATGATCTGCAGCATGAAGTTGTCAATAAAAATATGCACCGTGGCCAGGCACACAAGGCCGATGAGAAACAGGGCGAAGCGGGGATAGCGCTTCAGTATGGGCTCCCTGCGGCGGCGCTGCTCCCTTTCCGCCGCAAAGCTGGGGGAGCGGAAGGAAAACAGGCATATGACCAGCAGGATGATGGTGCTGAGGTACAGGGCGGGCAGAATCTTTGCCGATACCCTGCGCAGCAGCTGGCCCACCAGCGCGCACATCACCGAATAGGCAGCCGAACCCATGCCGCGCGCGAAGCTGAAATTCACCGACACGCCGGTGAGCTCATAGCCCCGGTGCAGGGAATTCATGGATGGCTGCATGCAGGACTGCAGCATGAACGTGCATACCACCAGCGCAGCGAGCGCGCCGCCCTGAACCGGTAGCACAAGGATCAGCGCTGCCAGCAGACCGATCACAATGTAAACGCAGCCCATGATGCTGCTCAGGCGCAGGCCGCTGCGGCTGAAAACGCTCGCAGCAAGCGGCTGCGCGCAGGCGGACAGGGCATAGGAAACGCCCAGGATCGCGCCGATCCGGCCGTTGCTGAAGCCGTATTCCAGAAGGAATGCCGCCGCGAAGTTGATCATCAGGCCGTAGGTGATCCAGTAAAGGCTC
Source organism: Clostridia bacterium (assembly GCA_017938785.1). The sequence continues at coordinate 1,313 of JAGBAU010000056.1, read as the reverse complement.
TGGATCAACGCATAAAAGGCAGTGATGTGCCGTGTATTTTTCATCTTTACCATCTCCGGAACAGAATGTGCGCTTCATTGTAGCACAGCCATGTGAAGAATCGGAGCTGCTTCGGAAAAAACTTGCAAACCGCGCCGGGAAGCAATATAATGTAGCCACAATTCACAGGAGGAAAAGACAATGGCAAACTGGCTCTATATTTCCGATTCCCGGGACGGCTGGCGCAACCTGGGCACGGATGAATACTTTCTGGACCACCTCGGCCCGCAGGATATGCTGCTTTACTTTTATATCAACCGCAGCGCTGTAATCATCGGCCGCGGCCAGAACCCCTGGGCCGAATGCAACCTGAACGCCATGGAGCGCGACGGCGTGCAGCTGGTGCGCCGCATCACCGGCGGCGGCGCGGTTTTCCATGACGAGGGCAACCTGAATTTTTCCTTCATCGCCGGAGAAGAAGTCTATGATGTTTCCCGCCAGCTGGGCATGATCCTCTCCGCAGTACAGGCGCTGGACATCCCCTGCGAATTTTCCGGCAGGAACGACCTGCTCAGCAATGGCCGCAAGTTTTCCGGAAACGCCTTCTGCGCCCGGGGCCAGCTGCGCCAGCACCACGGCACGCTGCTGGTCAATTCCGATCTTACCCGGCTTCAGAATTACCTCACCGTGGACCCCCGCAAGCTGCAGGCCAAGGGTGCAAAGTCGGTGCGCAGCCGGGTGTGCAATCTGGAAGAAATGCTGCCGGGGCTGAACTGTGAAGCCATGCTCGAAGCTTTGAAGGAAGCTTATCGCCGGGTATACGGCGCTTACACCCTGCTCCCCGGCCGCCCGGACGAAGCCGCCGTGGCGCCCTACATTGAAAAGCACGCGTCCGACGCCTGGCGCCTGGGCGAAACCCCCCGCTTCGACCTGGAAATTGAAAACCGCTTCCCCTGGGGCAACATGCAGCTGCTGCTCACCCTGCGCCACAGCCGGGTGGACGATCTGCAGGTCTTCTCCGATGCGCTGGACACCGATCTCTGCACCGAAGTGCGCGCCCGGCTGATGGGCGCGGCCTTTGGTTCGCAGTCCATGCATGCCGCTCTGATTACATCCGAAAAGCAGCAGCTGCGCGATCTGGCCGCCTTCATCCTTGAACAGCGCCTGTGAAGCCGCCGCCCTTGACTTTGATAAAGTATAAACGTATAATATAAGGTGATACAGGAGTGTCTATACATTTTGCTGCGCTCCGCCTTCCACATACATCCCACACAACAGGAGGATATACCCCAAATGTATGCATACAAAACCCGCGGCACCTGTTCCCAGCAGAT
>JAGBAU010000055.1 GCA_017938785.1 Clostridia bacterium | reverse complement strand
GGCCACACCGATCAGGGACACGGGATCATAGAACAGTTCGATCTTCTCCCCCACCTGCCGGGCCGCTTCCGGGCTCATGCGGGTGATGAGGATGTTCTCCTCGCCGTGGGCGATCATGTTTTCACAGATGGCAAGGATCTGCTCCGGGGTTTTGCTCTTGCCGTAGATCACCTCGCCCGCGCCCTGGCGGACGCTGCGGTGGTAATCGATGTTTGCGCAGCCGATGTCCTCAAAGGGCGCCTGCTTGAGCCGGGCGAGCATATCCTCCGGGCTGAGGCTGCCGTCCGCCACATGGCGCAGCGCCTCCAGCATCTCCTGCTTGTTCATGCTTATTTCTCCTCCCGCGGCCTCAAATCCAGGGTGATTTCAGCAAAATCCGCCTCCAGGGCCGCAATGATTTCCTTTCTCTTTTCCAGCACGCGAAGCATCTGGCTTTCGCGCACCTCCAGCCGCGCGCCGCGCTCGGAAACGCGCACGCGCATGCCGGAAAAGCCCAGCTCCACCAGCCTTGCTTCCGCATGCTCAATCTTTTTCAGCATGCCGCCCTCAATCTCCCGGCCCGCCGGAATACGGGTGGCGAGGCAGGCGTAGGAGGGCTTATTCCAGGTGAACAGCCCGGCCTGCCGGGAGAGCTCGCGCACCTGGTCCTTGCCGATGCCGCACTCCCGCAGCGGAGAGGATACATGCATCTGCGCAAGGGCCCGCATGCCCGGGCGGTCGGACACATCGTCGCTGGCGTTGGTGCCGTCCATGACGGCGGTGAAGCCGTCCGCGCGGGCGGCCTTCAGGATCTCGCCGAAGATCAGCTGCTTGCAGTGATAGCAGCGGTCCGCCGGATTCGATTTCACCCGGGCGTCCGCCAGCACATCCAGCTTCAGAACCCGCAGCCTCTGCCCCGCCTCCTGCGCGAGGGCCCGGGCGTCCGCCAGCTCAAAGGCCGGCTGAAACTGGGAATCCACATAGTACGCCCCCAGCTCTGCGCCGCAAACCGACGCGGCATAGAGCAGGTAGGCAGAATCGCAGCCGCCGGACAGGGCCAGCGCAATTCGGGAATGCTCCCTGAAAAAAGCCTGCAGGGATTCCGGTACGAAGCTGAGATCCATCTTCATGTTTACAGCACCTCCATGGGCACACTCTCCGCCAGAAAGCGGTTTTTGTAGGCGCGCTCGCCCGTGAGCTCGCGCACGATGGAAAGCCAGTCGGGCAGGTTCACTTGCTGTTCTTCACTTGTCAGTTCAATTTCAAGGGTGGCGCGGTCCTGCCAGAAATCGTATATATCAATTTCCAGCAGCTGCCCCTCGTAGGGTATGCGGTAGCGCCGCTTCACGATGGCATTGAGCGCCGGGTTGGCCCCGCGCAGCAGGGCTTCATACTCCGCCCGCTCCACCTCCACCTCCCACTCCTCATGGCTGAGCTGGCTCAGCGGACGCTTGACGGTGTGGATATAGTGGGTTTCCCCCCGGGTTACGATGCTGCGCACCCGGTGGGTGCTGCCGTCCGGGCCGTCCATCAGGTAGGTTTGCACCACATCCCAGGTTTCGCAGCCGGGCATGGCGGCCAGCTGCGCTTCATCCGGCATGCGGATCAGGTATTTGCGCTCGATTTCAAGGCCGTTCTGGTTCATTCTGCCGCCTCCCCGTTCAAATCCTTCAAACTGGGCATGGGCGTGTTCGAAAGCATGTTCCAGGTGATGATGGACAGCGAGGCATAGCCGTCGTTGGTGACGTTCAGGTCGGAGTTTTCATCGGTCTCCGGCAGGCCCTCGTCCGCATCCCGGGTGACGTAGCTGCCGTCGGGCAGCTCATCATAGAGGGCCTCGGTGATGAATTCGTAGGATACGGTGGCGCTCTTCACGCCTTTAACCTCCACGCCATAGGGGACGTTCAGGTTGTACACTTCGCCCCTGGACAGGGGATGCTTCATGGCCCATTCCATGGTGCGCACGCCCAGCTCCGCCGCCGGTTCAAAGCCGCGGTCCAGGTAGCCGCACAGGGAAACCGCCAGAGAAGGCACGCCGCACAGCGAGCCCTCCAGAGCCGCGCCCACGGTACCGGAGTACAGGATGGCCGCGCCCCGGTTGGAGCCGTTGTTGATGCCGGAGAGCACGCAGTCCACGCCGACTTCGCGGGTCAGGTAGAGGCCCAGGCGCACGCAGTCCGCAGGGGTGCCGTCCACCGCATAGGCGGTGATGCCGTCCTCATATTCCACGGGCCTGGCGCGCAGGGGCTTTTTCAGGGTGAAGGCATGGCTGGCGGCGCTGCGCTGGGAATCCGGCGCGAACACCGTGACCCGGTGGCCCGCCGCCTTCGCAGCCTTCGCCAGCGCCCGGATGCCGGGGGCGAAAATACCATCGTCGTTTGCGATTAAGATATGCATTTTGTCATTCTCCGAAACAGAATTGTATATACTATAATTATATACCATCGGTGAAACAATGTAAAGCGGCATCGTTTATGCATAAGGGCTTGTATATATTCAAAATATATGGTATATTGAATTTGGTAACTCACTTAAGAAACGCGCTGACACGGGAAAACTCCCGGATGAGTATCGCCGCGCGCTTGCATGAACTATACATGCATACCGGCACACAAACGACCATTTCAAGGTGATTTCTATGAAAAGGATACTCCGTTACCTGAAGCCCTACTGGCTGGAAAGCCTGCTGGGGCCGCTGTTCAAGCTGCTGGAGGCCAGCTTTGAGCTGATCGTGCCCTTCGTGATCGCAGCCATCATCGACGAGGGCATTCCCTCCGGCGATGCAAATTACATCCTGCGCAAGGGCCTGGTTTTGGTGGGCCTTGCGCTGGTGGGGCTTCTCTGCTCCGTGACCGCCCAGTTCTTCGCCGCCAAGGCGGCGGTGGGCCTGTCAACCCGGCTGCGCCGCGCGCTGTTTGCCCACATCCAGCGCCTGAGCTACAGCGACCTGGACCGCCTGGGAACCTCCACACTGATCACCCGCATGACCGGCGATATAAACCAGCTGCAGTCCGGCGTGAACCTGGGCCTGCGCCTGTTTTTGCGCTCCCCGTTCATCGTGTTCGGCGCGATGATCATGGCCTTCATGATCGACGTGCGCAGCGCAGCGGTCTTCGCCGTCGTCATTCCTGTGCTGGCGGTTGTGGTGTTCGGCATCATGCTCATCACCATGCCCATGTACAAAAAGACCCGGGAGCAGCTGGACGATGTGACCCTGCACACCCGTGAAAACCTGAACGGCGTGCGCGTGCTGCGCGCCTTCGGCCGGGAGGATGAGGAAATCGAAGGCTTCAACGAAAGCCATGAAAGCCTCACCCGCATGCAGACCCGCGCCGGCCGCATCAGCGGCCTGATGAATCCGCTGACCTACATCGCCATCAACCTGGCGCTGGTGGCGCTGATTCACACCGGCGCGGTGCAGGTAAACCTTGGCAACCTCAGCCAGGGCGAAGTGGTGGCGCTGGTCAACTACATGGGCCAGATCCTGGTGGAGCTGGTGAAGCTGGCGAATCTCATCATCACCGTGACCAAGGCCGCCACCTGCGCTAAGCGCATCAGCGCCGTGCTGGCCATCAAGCCCGGCGTCGCCTCCCCCGCCAATCCTGTGCAGCCCGATGAGGAAATGCGCGGCACGGTGGAATTTGAGCACGTGAACGCGAAGTACTCCGGCGGCGGCCATGAGGCCCTGACCGATATTCACTTCTGCGCCCGCCGGGGCCAGATCATCGGCGTGATCGGCGGCACGGGCTCCGGCAAGAGCACGCTGGTGAACCTGATCCCCCGTTTCTACGACGCCACCGGCGGCATCGTGCGCGTCGGCGGCGCGGATGTGCGCCGGCAGGACGCCGCGGCGCTCAGGAGCCGCATCGGCGTCGTGCCCCAGAAGGCGCTGCTGTTCAAGGGCAGCATACGCGAAAACCTGAAGTGGGGCAAGCCGGATGCAAGCGACGAGGAGCTGCTCGAGGCCGTGGGCATCGCCCAGGCACAGGACGTGCTCGCCGCCAAGGGCGGCCTGGACGGCGAGATCGAGCAGGGCGGCCGCAACCTGTCCGGCGGCCAGAAGCAGCGGCTCACCATCGCCCGCGCGCTGGTGCGCAGGCCTGAAATCCTGATCCTGGACGACAGCGCCTCCGCCCTGGACTTCGCCACCGACTCCCGGCTGCGCATGGCGCTGCGCAGGCTGGATTACCATCCCACGGTGTTCATCGTTTCCCAGCGCGCCGCTTCCGTGCGCTACGCCGACCTGATCCTCGTACTGGAGGACGGCTGCGTGGCGGGCATGGGCGCCCACGAGGACCTGCTCTCCAGCTGCCGCGTCTACCGGGAGATCTTCGATTCCCAGTTCCGAATGGAGGTGGGCGCATGAAGATGAACGCTTCCAGCCGCAGGGACACCCTGCGCCGTGTGCTGAAATACACGGGCAGCGCCCGCAAATACATCTTTTTCACCATCCTGCTGGCGCTCATTTCCGTGGCGCTGAGCCTGTACCTGCCGGTGCTCACCGGCAACGCCGTCGACCTGATCCTGGGTGAAGGCCAGGTGGACATGCACGCGCTGCTGGCGATCCTGATTCGCATGGCGGCGGTCATCCTGGTCACCGCCCTCGCCCAGTGGGGCATGGCGGAATGCAACAACCGCATCACCTTCCGCACCGTGCGCGATATCCGCGAGGACGCCTTCGCCCATATCCAGAGGCTTCCGGTCTCCTATCTGGACGCCCATCCCGCGGGCGACATCGTCAGCCGCGTGGTGGCGGATGTGGATACCTTCGCCGACGGCCTGCTGATGGGCTTTACCCAGCTGTTCACCGGCGCGATGACCATCCTGGGAACCCTGGCGTTCATGCTGTCCATCAGCCTGGGCACCACGGTGGTGGTGGTGCTGGTCACTCCCATTTCCCTGTTCGTAGCGGCATTCATCGCCCGCCGCACCCACAGGATGTTCCAGCTGCAGGGCGCGACCCGCGGCGAACAGACCGCCCTGATCAACGAAACCATCGGCGGCCAGAGGGTCGTGCAGGCCTTCTCCCAGGAGGCCAGCGTGCAGAAGAAGTTCGACCAGATCAACGCAAGGCTGGAGAAATACTCCCTGCGCGCCATCTTCTTCTCCTCCCTCACCAACCCCTGCACCCGCTTCGTCAATTCGCTGGTGTACGCAGGCGTGGCCATCATCGGCGCGCTGTCCGCGGTGACCGGCTATATGAGCATCGGCCAGCTGACCTGCTTCCTGACCTATGCAAACCAGTACACCAAGCCCTTCAATGAAATCTCCGGCGTGGTGGCCGAGCTGCAAAACGCCATCGCCTGCGCCGCGCGCATCTTTGAGCTGATCGATACCCCTGCCGAAGAGCCGGACCACGAGGACGCCTACGACCTGGTGCGCGCCGACGGCCACGTGCGCCTGGAGGGCGTGGATTTCAGCTATGACCCCGAGCAAAAGCTCATCGAGAATCTGAACCTGAACGTGGCTCCCGGCCGCAGAATCGCCATTGTAGGCCCCACGGGCTGCGGCAAGACCACGCTGATCAACCTGCTGATGCGCTTCTATGACACGGACGAGGGCGCCATCAGCGTCAGCGGCAAGGATATCCGCCGCATCACCCGCCACAGCCTGCGCCGCAACTACGGCATGGTTTTGCAGGACACCTGGCTCAAGGCCGGCACCATACGCGAAAACATCGCCATGGCCCGCCCTGACGCCAGCGAGGAGGAGATCGTTGCCGCCGCCAAGGCCGCCCATGCCCACAGCTTCATCCGCCGCATGCCCAGGGGCTACGACACCGCAATCGGCGAGGACGGCGGCGGGCTGTCCGAGGGCCAGAAGCAGCTGCTGTGCATCGCCCGCGCCATGCTGAACCTGCCGCCCATGCTGATTCTGGATGAGGCCACCTCCTCCATCGATACCCGCACGGAAATGAAGGTGCAGAACGCCTTCGCAACCATGATGCAGGGCCGCACCAGCTTCATCGTCGCCCACCGCCTGAGCACCATCGAAAATGCCGATACCATCCTCGTGATGCGCGAGGGCAGGATCGTGGAAAAGGGCACCCACAGCGAACTGCTCCGCCAGAAAGGCTTCTATGCCGAGCTGTACAACAGCCAGTTTGCCCATTGATGGATCCCATGGTTTACCCACCCATGCCGGGGCCCGAAGGCTTCCGGCATGTTTTTTGCATTTTTTGTATTTTAGGTATTGACTTTTCCCCGGGGATTGTGTATAATATCATTCGTTGACAGCAAAGGAACTGACCCTTCCGATGCAAACAACTGAATATGGAGAAGTCGCCTAGCTTGGTCGAGGGCGCGCGACTGGAAATCGCGTAGGCGTCAAAAGCGTCTCGAGAGTTCGAATCTCTCCTTCTCCGCCACATCATCACTCAGATTTTGATACAATCCGAGTGATGATTTCTTTTTACCCCCTCCCCTCGAAAGCCCTTGGAATCACGGGTTTCTTGGGGTTCTTCCGCGAAATTGTGCAGCGAAAACTGAAAAATGACGATAAAACCGCCCAGGTTGGTAAGTTCAGAAATCCTCTGAATTTTACCTCCTGGGCGGTTTTGCGCGCAAAAGCGTGTGAGGTTTGTCACACTTGATCCCCTCGGGATTTTTATCACAAATTACAGGCTTCAGTACATAATTTTTGCACTGCTTCCCCCGGTTCTGTTTTTGGTGACCACAATCTGCCTGTCTATGCGTTCCTTGAGTTCCGACACGTGAGAAATGATGCCTACCAGCCGGTTACCTTCTGTGAGTCCAGCCAGAGTACCATACGCCTTGCCCAGTGCTTCTGAATCCAGAGAACCAAATCCCTCATCCACAAATAAGGTATCCAACCGGATACCGGTAGACATCTGAACCTCATCCGAAAGACCCAGAGCCAGCGCCAACGAAGCCAGAAATGCCTCGCCGCCGGAAAGGGTGTTCACGCTGCGCTCAGTTGCATTGATATGGTCCACAATGTCCAGTTCCAGGCCGCTCTGGCTCTGCCGGTTGTTTGCATTGCGCCGGCGCTTCAAATCGTACTGGCCGCCGGACATCTTCCTGAGGCGCAGGTTCGCACGTTCCAGTATCCGGTCAAAATAGGTGGTCTGGATATAAGTTTCCAGCATGATCTTGTCCTTGCCGCTCAGGTTTCCATTTGCAGTTTC
>JAGBAU010000054.1 GCA_017938785.1 Clostridia bacterium | reverse complement strand
GATACTTGCCGAATTTTGCTTTGTAATCGAGATAAATCAAGCGCAGATGCACTTAATGACAGACTCCACCAATAAAAAAGACAGGATGTCAATACATTTTGTACGAACATCCTGTCGAAAAAATATGGGAATTTCTGCTTTACTTTGCCTTCTTTGCGTTGCGGATGGCAAGGATGCGCTCCATTTCGTTGTAAACGATCATGAAGCCTTCGTCCACGCCCATGCCGGGCTTGGCCAGAATCTGGTCAGGCTGGGTGGCCATAGCGCAGTTTACGCAAACCTGTGCGGAGCGGTCGGTTTCGTTGCAGGTGCCGCCCTGATATGCGCCGATGCCCTTTTCCTTGCAGTAGAGCACGGCTTCGATGGTGTTGTTCACGCCGCCCAGGTCGGGGGTCTTGATCTGCACCATGTGGCCTGCCTTGGCGTCGGCGAAGAGCTTGATGTCCTCGAGGGTGTTGCACCACTCGTCGGCAACCAGTTCAACATCGCAGCCGCGCTTGTCCAGCTCGGCGGTCAGGCCGGCCAGGGCTTCGATCTGGGTTTCACGATCGCAGTCGCAGTCCATGGGGCCTTCGATGCGCAGGTGGAAGGGCTTGGCCAGCTTGCCCAGCTCCTCGATGTAATCGGCCATCTCAACGTAGTTGTTGTTGCCGAATACCTGGCCGATGGTGCCGTAGCAGTCGATGTGCAGCACGGGAGCATAGTCCTCGCTCTGGCGATGGGTGACGATGCGGTCAGAGAGCCACTTGACGTACTCGGCCAGCTTCTCGCCCTTGGCGCCCAGCTTGGTTTCGACGTTGTTGATCAGGGCGTGGGGCAGAACCTGGGCGCCCTTGATGATCATCTTGTCGGAGTTGTCGTAGCGGTCGTCACCGGACTGGGTGAAGATCGGGATGGGCTTGTCGCTTACGGTGCAGCCGTATTCATCGGCGACAACTTCGCACATCAGGCGGCCGGTGGCCTTGGCAACTGCATCCAGCAGGGCCTGGGACACGCCGTAGCGGATGGCGGTGTGCAGACGCTTGCCGTTTACCTGGATGGCTTCCATGTCGGCGGCCAGCTGACGGAAGTTATCGGCTTCCTTGCCAACCAGCTGGGGCTTGATGTGTTCTTCGATCAGCGGGATGAAATCCTTGGCCAGGAACAGGGGATCGCGTCCGCCTGCGCCGGAATACTGAACGGCTGCGCAATCGCCGTAAGCGATCTGGCCGTCTTCCAGGATGAGCATCACGGAGATGGACTCACCGGCCTGACGTACGGCGGTGAAGCCGTCGGTCACGGGAGTGCCAACATAGAAAACGCCGTCATGGCCTGCGCCCTGCTTGATGGCGCGCTGGTCGTCGAAGTAGAAGCCGGTGCGGCCCTTGGAGCATACAACATCCATAATCTTCATGGTTTTATTCCTCCGATTGTATATCGAAATGATTGGGTGGGGACGTCAATCCCTCAGCCCCTATGGGGCAGCTCCCTTTGCACAAGGGAGCCTTTTGATTGGCGGGAAATCCCGCCCTTACAGTTTGTGATTAACGAGGTCTTCCTACCAGGTAGCCCTTGCCGATGGCGTAGACGTCGTCGATGACCATCTGGAAGGAAGCCTTGCGGTGCTCATACTGGGCGCGCTCGTCGATCTTGGCCATGTGGAAGTCCTTCAGTTCCTGGCTGAAGGGCAGGTTGCCGAAGTTCAGGATGCGCACTGCGCCGTTGTTGTCGCGAGCGGGGAGCATCAGGCCTGCATTGGCGCGGCAGGGTGCGAAGGGAACGTCCAATGCGCCGGATTCTACGCCGCGGCATACGCCCACGGCGATATCGCCGCCACCCAGCTCGAAGCACTTGTCCACGATGGCGCGGGTTTCCTGACGGATGATTTCCTTTTCGTCGTCCAGCTCCTTGCCCTGGAAGGTCTGGTCGCGCAGCATGTTGACCACCTGCTTGGTGCAGCGCAGGCCTTCTGCGTTGGCTTCCATGGTGGGGATGCCGACTGCTTCGTGGGGGGTCTTGACGATGACCTTGGTGGCCTTGGACAGGGCTGCGATCATGCTGCCCATGGAGATGACGCCGAAGGCTTTGGCTTCGTCTGCCGGGAAGCCGCCCATCCACTGGTGCAGAACGGTGGTAACCTGAACGTCAGCATAGCCGTACTTGGCCAGGTATTCGTCGGTCAGCTCCTCCAGGGTCTGGATGGCTGCGATGTCCTGAACCAGGTTGCCGCACTGGCCGTAGCCGACGGTGATGTTCTTTACGCCCTGCTCGGCGGCCAGCAGCGCTTCGATGATGGCTGCGGCGTGGGAGATGCAGGGGGGAACCAGGGTGCCGGTCAGCGGGCCGTAGGGCTCACGGTTGATGGAAACGCCCATTTCCTCATAGAGGCCGGTCAGGCGGTCAACATACTGCCAGTCGCGGATGGTGCGCTCCATGGGAACGTTCTTGCAGTAGGGCAGGTTGTAGGATACGCCGCCGCCCTCGTAGCTGGTGAAGCCGCCGGCATAGGTGATTTCGGCAAGCAGGCGGGCGTCGGGAGTTCCGTGGCGAACCTGAACGGGCACGTTCACGCTCTCGATGACCTGGCGGCACTTGGCTACGCCGTGGTTGACTGCGGGGAAGCCGTTGAGCATGGCGCGGTCCAGGCGCAGGGATTCATTGATGCCGTTGTCCGCTTCCTTGTAGCGATTTTGACGGGTGTAGCTGTCGATGGTGGAGGGCAGCAGGTCTGCCTCGCCGAACTGCTCCAGGTGGCGCAGCAGCTCGATGTGGCGCTCTACGACCGGAACGCCTGCACGGGGCTGAACCAGGGTGCGCTTTTCTTTCTTGGCCTTGAGCAGCTTCTTGCCGAACTGGCGATCCTCCGGGATGGCCTTCTGGTAGGCAACTGCCTCGTCCAGGTTTACATCCTTGCCGGTGGGCCACTGGGTGAGTACTTCTTTTCTGAGGGCTTCAAACTCGGCCTCAGGAATTCGCTTATTCTGAATATCCATCGTGTTCCAGCTCCTTTTTCATGATGCGCAATGCGATCTGCGGGTAATGTTCGCTGAGCAGGCCCATCGCCGCCAGAATGTAGCTTCGATCCACGCGGATCTCCGCCTTCAGGGGGCGCAGGGACATGGGTGCGGCGGGGGAGTAGAGGGCGTGGCGCGCGATTTCATCGGTGCGCACGGTATGGATCAGGCAGCCGCCGGTGACGACAACCTGCTGTACGTTCCTCAGGTCCTTGCCGCTCTGTACGTAGGTCAAACCCATCAGGGTGTAGGTTTCTTCCATGGTGCCGCTGTGGCGGCCGACGGCGGTTTCCACAGCCAGGCAGGCCAGCGCGTAATCCAGCTTTTCCAGATCCGAGCCAGGTTCGGGCAGCAGCTCCGTATTGGCGGTGAGCAGGTCGATCAGCTCCTGCGCGCGCTCCGGCGTAAGTCCGGACAGCTGGCAGAGCCGGGTCATGCCCTGGGCGTCCACGATGCCGTGGATGGAGTAGCGCATGCCGATATCGCCCTCAACGGTGCGCTTGGCGTAGGGTTCGGGCAGGCCCTTGTAAACGGTGTTGTTCTCACCGGGCATGCCGTCCGCCATGGAGTAGATGTCCGTGGTGGCGCCGCCGACGTCCACGGCGATCAGTTCGCCGATGCCGCTTTCGCCCTCACAGCCCTTCGCCAGAAGCTCCATGGCCTTCATCACGGCGGAGGGGGTGGGCATCAGGATGCCCGAAATCAGGGAAGCGGCCTTGGAGAGGCCCTTGGCCTGAATGATCTTGTTCAGGAAGATTTCGCGGATTTTCTGCCGGGTGGGCTCGGTGTTCAAAACGCCGAACTTGGGCATCACGTTTTCGCAGATGTGCACCTCGTGGCCCTCCAGGATGCGCGCGCACTCCCGGGCGGCGGAGCGGTTGCCTGCGATCACCACCGGGAAGGAGAACTCCGCGGCGGAGAGCATCTTTGCATTGTGCAGGATGCATTCGGTGTTGCCGCCGTCGGTGCCGCCGACCAGCAGGAAGATATCCGGATTGATGGCGAGGATTTCCTCGACGTCATCCTCGGTGAGCTGGAAGGAGTAGACCTTCATCACCTTCGCGCCTGCGCCAAGGCTTGCCTGGCGGGCTGCCTCTGCGGTGAGCTCCGGCACGAGACCGCTGGT
>JAGBAU010000053.1 GCA_017938785.1 Clostridia bacterium | reverse complement strand
TATAGGAAGAATTGATATCCAGGCCGCGCACGGGATAGGCAGCCATCAGTACCTTGGGCACGAATGCGATTTCGCGGCCCAGCAGCACCTTCTGGATGTTGCCGCCGGAGAGTCTGCGCACGGGCACGTTTACGCCGGGGGTGATCACTTCCAGCTCGCGGATGATTTCTTCAGCCTGAGCCTGGGGCTTCTTTCTGTCAACGAAGCCTGCACGACCCTTGCGGTAGCTGCGCAGCATCATGTTATCGGTGATGCCCATGCTGCCTACCAGGCCCATGCCCAGGCGGTCTTCCGGCACGAAGGACAGGTGAATGCCCAGGGAACGGATCTGCAGCGGGGTCTTATCGCGCAGGTTCATGACTTCATCCTCGCGGAAGAGAACTTCGCCGTCGTTGACCAGCTTGCGGATCTCAGCGCTCTTCATGCCGTCGAAGGTCACGGGGTTATTGTTCTTATCGTGGAAGGTGCCGTTTGCAGCCAGCTCGCGCACGCGCTTCAGGCTCTTATGGAAGAAAGATACGGGCTTGTCCTTCTTGGGATTGATGAAGGTAATTTCGCCGCTGGTGACGGGCTGCAGGCCGGTGATGGCCTCCAGCAGTTCCTTCTGACCGCTGCCTGCGATGCCGGCAATGCCGAAGATTTCGCCGCCGTTTACGGTGAAGCTGACGTTCTTGACCACATCGCGGCCCTCGTCGTTCTTGCAGTTCAGGTTGCGGATGTGCAGGCGCGGAACCGCATTCACAGGGTCCTTGCGGTCGATGTTCAGGCTGACCTTCTTGCCGACCATCATCTCGGTGAGCTGGCTTTCATTGGTCTCGCAGGTGTTGACAGTGCCCACATGCTCACCCTTGCGCAGGATGGCCACGCGGTCGGAAACCGACAGAACCTCATGCAGCTTATGGGTGATGATGATGATGGACTTGCCGTCCTCCCTCATGCGCTTGAGCACGTCAAACAGGCGGTCGATCTCCTGAGGGGTGAGAACGGCGGTGGGCTCGTCCAGGATCAGGATATCGGCGCCGCGATAGAGCATCTTGATGATTTCAACGGTCTGCTTTTCAGAAACAGACATATCGTAGATCTTCTTCTGAGGATCTACGTGGAAGCCGTACTTGTCGGCGATATTCTTTACCTTTTCGTTTACATCCTTCAGGTTGTACCGGCCCTCTTCCTTGATGCCCAGCACAATATTTTCGGATGCGGTGAACAAATCCACCAGCTTGAAATGCTGATGAATCATACCAATCTTCAAGGCAAATGCATCCTTGGGAGAACGGATGATAACTTCCTGGCCATTCATGTAGATATGGCCTGCGTCGGGATAATAAATACCGGCAAGCATGTTCATAAGGGTAGTCTTGCCGCATCCGTTTTCACCCAGGACGGCCAGGATTTCACCCTGGTAGACGTCGAGGTCAACAGAATTATTCGCGATGACACTGCCAAAGGTCTTGGTAATGCCGCGCATGCTCAGAGCGATCGATTTCTGCACGGTTTGCCTCCGAATCATTGATGTTGAAGAATATGGCGTCCTCCGGAAACCTCTCCTCCAGTTTGGCAGCGGTTTCCAGAGCTCGCCCTATTCAAAAGGCTGGTCTGCCCCCGCAAACGGGAGCAGACCAAACCGGATGAACTTAAATTAGAACTTGCTGTTCAGCAGCTCGATGCCGTCCAGCTGGATATCGAAGTAGGGAGCAGAACGGAATTCGCTCTCGTGGAAGTAACCATCGGCTACAACTTCGGTATCGGGAGTGAAAGCTTCGTCGGTATCAACGTCAGCGGTGTAGGATTCGATCTTGGCGCCGTCCTTCAGCATGAAGTTGTCAGCAGCGGTGTCGAAAACCTTAACTTCGCCGTTCTGCAGGGCAGCCTTGGCAGCTTCGATGGCTTCAACGGTGCCTGCGGCAGCAGCAGTGGTGTTAACGTCGGTCAGAACAACGGAACCGGTAGCAATGGTGCCAGTCCAGTCAGCATCGATGGCTTCGCCAGCAGCATTCTGGTTCACGATGTACTCGAAGTAGGGTGCCCAGTTGATGCGGGAAGAAACGATGAAGGTGTTGGGGCAGCTTTCCAGGGTGGAGCCGTTGTAGGAAACGTTGGGGATGCCAGCGTTTTCGCAAGCGGTGGGAGCGCCCATGGAGTCAGCGTGCTGGGAGATCAGGTCGCAGCCGGCGTTGATCAGAGCTTCAGCAGCGGTCTTCTCTTCCTTCTCATCGTACCAGGAGCCGGTGAACTGAACCTTCATCTGGACGTCGGGGCAAACGGACTTTGCGCCGAGGTAGAAGCTGGTGTAGCCGGAGATAACCTCAGCATAGGTGAAAGCGCCAACATAGCCCATCATGGGAACTTCGCCCTTGAGCTTGCCAGCTTCCTTGATCTCGTTGAGCTTCATGCCAGCTGCGATACCGGCCAGGTAGCGGCCTTCATAGATGGCAGCGAAAGCATTGTGGAAGTTAGCAACGCCCGCGGTATGAGCCATGGTGCCGGTTGCGTGGCAGAACTCAACCTCGGGGCATTCCTTGGCAGCTTCAAGAATGAAGGTCTCATGGCCGAAGCTGTTGGCGAAGATAACGGTGCAGCCTTCGTCAACCAGGTCGAGAGCTGCTTCGTAGCACTCATTGGACTCGGGAACGTTGCGCTTCATGATCAGCTGGCTTTCTTCCAGGCCCAGAGCCTCAACTGCTTCATAAACACCGTTGATGAAGTTCAGGTCGTAGGTAGAGTCTTCGTCGTGCAGCAGGATAACGCCCAGCTTAACATCGGCGATTTCAGCGGATGCAGTGAAAGCAAAAGCGGTCAGGCACAGAGCCATGGCCAGAACCAGAGCAAAGAACTTTTTCATTTGAAAATTCCTCCGTACTTTTTTGCATTTTGGGTACAGGCATATGATACACAAGCAAAGTTACGATATCGGGTAACAAAAGTAAAAAATACGAACATTATCGTATATTTTGTTGAATTTTGTTCTCTTTTTCAGAATGAGCACGAAGATATATCTTTGTTGCCTATAAAAAAACAGGGAATGTACGCCATTCCCCGTTGGGATCAAAAAAAGGAGCCCGCTATGCGGGCTCCGGTTCGTCTGAATCAGACTGAATTATTCGTAGAGGTTGGGAGCGATCTCGGGATCGTCCATGTTCTCTGCGGTGTACCACTGGCAGCCAGTGTCAACGTCTGCAACAGCTTCGCCGTTAACAGCAGCAACGCACAGTTCTACAACGTATTCGCCCATGGCCAGAGGAGCCTGGGTGATAGCGCCGGCGAAGATGCCTTCGCGAACAGCACCGAGGATAACAGCGCCGGAGTCGAAGCCAGCAGCGATGATGCCGTCGGGGCCGCAAACCTGCAGGTTCTCGTTAGCGGAAACGATAGCTTCTGCGGAGTGCTGGTTGGAGCCGTAGATAGCAATGGTGTCAGCCTTGGACAGGATGGTGTTGGCGTCGGTCAGGGACAGCTCGGCGGTAACCTGAGCGGGAACCAGGGTCTCGATAACAACCTTGGCGTCTGCCTTGGATTCAACCTTAGCATTGTCGCAGTAGAAGGTGTCGCCTTCCAGAGCTACTTCGCCGCACAGCTCGGCCATCTTGTCGATGAAGCCCAGGCCACGCAGGGTAACGGATTCAGAAACGTTGTCCTGAGCGATAACGCCGATGCGGACGGTGCCTTCTGCGGCAGCGATCTTGTCAGCGATCAGAGCGTATACATTGTCAGCAGCAGCTGCGCCGGCATTGTAGTTGTTGGTGGCAGCGTTGGCCAGGATTGCGCCTTCGGGAGCGCCGGGAACGCCGGAGTCGAAGCCGATGATCGGGATGCCAGCGGCCTGAGCGGCAGCGATGGGATCCAGCAGGGTTTCGGTGGACAGAGCGGCCAGACCGATTGCTGCGGGAGCGGCGGCGATAGCAGAGTTCATCTGCTGCAGCTGCTCGTCATAAGCGGACTCATTGGCGGGGCCAACGAAGTTTACGGTTACACCCAGTTCAGCAGCCTTGCGCTCTGCGCCGAGCTTAACTGCCTGCCAGAAAGAGTGCTGGAAGCCCTTGGAAACGATTTCGATGTTCATGCCCTCAGCGAAAGCTGCGGTGGTGCCGAGAACCAGCATAAGAGCCAGTACCAGTGCCAGGATCTTCTTCATGTGTTTTTCCTCCTAAAAATACTTTCTATGTTTAACGTCCGCAGACGTTAACATCACTTTGCGCGAACTTTTGTAATGATAACATATTGCAATATATTAGTCAACCAAAATTTCGCGTTTGAAACAGCCAAACGGTGTTTCCGGGAAAATTATGCCTTCTTGCGGTTGCGGATTACATCCAGCCAGATTGCACCGATCAGAATAAGGCCCGTGATGATGCTCTGCCATTCCGCGTTCAGGCCGATCTTCGGCAGGCCATTCTTCAAGAGGGTCAGGATAACGACGCCCAGGAAGGTGCCGAAGATACTGCCGGTACCGCCCGTCATGGACGTACCGCCGATGATCGCGCCGCCGATGGCGTC
>JAGBAU010000052.1 GCA_017938785.1 Clostridia bacterium | reverse complement strand
GGTGTACATCCTGATCGTTCTTCAAATCCCGGGGTGTGGTGGTGCTGTTGCCCACGGATTTGATCATCGCCGCCTCCCCCTGAGCCAGCACCGGCGAATGATCCTGTCCCCGGGCGAAGTTCCATATCATCTCCCCATTCTTGCCGAAGGCGAAGCGCAGGGCGTTCACATCGCAGCGGGCCAGATCGCCTATGGTACGGATATTGCGGCTGTGGAGCTTGCGCTTGGTGGCCGGTCCCACATACAGTAACTCCTCCACCGGCAGCGGCCACACCTTCTCCTGAAAGTTTTCCATGGATATGACGGTGGTCGCGTCGGGTTTTTTCATATCACTTCCGAGCTTAGCAAACACCTTGTTGAAGGAAACGCCCACGGACAGGGTGAGCCCCAGCTCCTCCTTCGCCCGATGCCGCAGCTCATCGGCGATCTCCTCCCCGCTCTTTTTGTGGCCGGTCACATCCAGCCAGGCTTCGTCCAGGCCGAAGGGTTCAATGAAATCCGTGTATTCAGCATAGATATCGCGCATCAGGTGGGCAAAGTGCATGTATCTTTTGAAATTCGGCGGTACCACCCGCAATTCCGGGCACTTCTGCTTCGCCTGCCATATGGCCTCCGCCGTCTTCACACCGGCCTTCTTAGCGATTTCATTCTTGGCCAATACGATGCCGTGGCGCGCCTGGGGATCACCGCATACCGCCAGTGGCACGCCGCGCAGTTCCGGATTGTATGCACATTCCACACTGGCATAGAAATTATTCAGATCGCTGTGCAGCACCGTACGCATGAGAAACCGCCTGCCTTTTCGATATAAAAGAACACGTGTTCTATATATTTATTATAGCACATATGTTCGAAATTGCAATCGAACACGGCATTAAATCGTTCCGGCGGAATTGAGGCGGAAATAGCGCTTGCCGCATATGCAAAAGGGTGGTATAATATAAGTTAGATTATTATGCGGAGGAATTCGTATGCAGCCCAGAAAGATCAACATTGCCCGCGAAAAGCATGAAGGAAGCGGTTCCATCGGCCGTTTCCTGCTCACGGATGTAATCAATGGCCTGGACAGGCTGCTCGATACCCATGCAGGAGAGATCAAGCTGATCTACCTGGACCCGCCCTTCCAGACCGGCGATAAGTTCGTCATGCGCGTACGCGTGGGCGAAGATGACTGGAAGAACGGCCGCGGCTCTTTGGAGCTGGAAACCTTCTCCGATTCCCTGAACCGCAGCGAATTCCTGGACATGATGCGCGGCGTACTCACCCGCTGCCGGGAACTGCTGCGCGCCGACGGCATGATCTTTTTGCACATCGACTACCGCACCCACCCCTACCTGCGCCTGATGATGGACGAAATCTTCGGTGAGGACAATTTCCTGAATGAAATCATCTGGGTGTACCAGTCCGGCGGACGCTCCATGCGCCACTTCAGCCGCAAGCACGACGTCATCCTGTTCTACCGCAAAACCAGTCAATACGATTTCAACGTAACCGAGGTCATGGCTCCCCCCACCGAGCCCCGCAGCAACCATATGCGCAAGCACGTGGACCCGGATGGCCGCGTATACCGCTCCATCCGCACCGGCGGCCGCGTATATACCTACTACGATGACGACCCGGTGGCCCCCACCGACGTATGGAACGATCTTTCCCACCTGCAGCAGAAGGACCCGGAGCGCACGGGCTACGATACCCAGAAGCCCCTGTCCCTGCTGGAGCGCATTGTGAAGTGCGGCTCCCGCGCGGGCGAAACGGTGCTGGATCCCTTCGCCGGAAGCAGCACCACACTGGAAGCTGCCCGACGCTGCGGACGCAACTTCATCGGCATCGACCGCTGCCCCATGACCCTGAACATCGCCCGCCGCCGCCTGAAGGGCGCGGAGTATGAGCTGGAATATGCACCCTTTGAGGGCGAGCCCGTATGCGAAGCATCCGCCACGCCCGGCGTGGGTTTCTATCATGTAACCCTTGACCGCTTTGACCTGGAGGAAGGCGCATGCAATCGCAGCTTCAGCGGCATGGACGGTGTGGACAACTGGTCCGTGGGCTACATTCGCAATGGCGAATACCATGCCATGGCCCTCGCAGCCCGCACCAAGCGCAATCCAAAGCTTGCGGACATGCTGGACGCCCCGGTCTATTCCGGCCAGCTTGCCATCTGCGTAAGTGACGTCACCGGCCGCTGCTTCTGCTACGAAATCGATCCCGAATGAACACCTGTATTTAACATACGGGCGCTATAATAAATTGATTTTGGCTTAATACTTTCAGAATACAATGAAGTTTAAAGGAGGGCGCTGAATGCTGCTCAATACCGGCGATCTGGTAAAGATGCGTAAGACCCATCCCTGCGGAAGCGATCTGTGGACGGTGACCTATGTGGGCGCAGACATCAAGATTCGCTGCGAGAAGTGCGGCCGCATCGTCATGCTGGACCGCCCCACCTTTGAAAAGCGGGTGAAAAAGATCGTTACCCCTGCCGTCAAGGAAGAAGAATGAAGAAACTCATCCGCAGCATCCTGCCCACAGCGGCAATCGTGATCGGCTTTGCCGCCGTCTGCCTTTGTGTGCACCTGTTCGTATTTCATACAGTGCGCGTAGAGGGCACGTCCATGGTGGATACCCTGCGCAGCGGGGATATCCTGCTGGTAACCCGGTTTGACTACACAGGCCAAAGACAGCCCGAACGCGGAAGCATCGTGGAATGCAGCTTTCCCAGCCGCAGTGGAACTTACATCAAGCGGGTAATCGGACTTCCCGGCGATACCGTGGAGATCATCGACAGCCGCACCTATGTGAACGGAACCCCCCTCTCCGAGCCCTATGCCACCGGCCCCTCTGAGGATTATTCCGCTTCTCTTGGCGAGGATGAATACCTGGTGCTGGGCGATAATCGCGCCGAAAGCTACGACAGCCGCGCAGAGGATATGGGTTTCATCTCATCTGAAAACCTGCTGGGCCGGGTCCGGCTGGTGCTCTGGCCATTCAGAACCATCGATTAAGTTTGAATTCGCACTATACAGAAACGAGGTACGCTTTCATGGAGGAAAACAAAAACCTGAACCCCGAAATCAATACCGAAGCACAGGAAACCGCCGCAGAGGCCGAGAATATTGAAGAAATCCTCACCGATGCTGCGCAGGCTGCCCCTGCCAAGCCCAAGAAGGACTGGAAAAAGGAAGCCCGTGAATGGATCATCTCCATCGCAGTGGCCCTGCTGGTGGTATTTGTCATCCGCACCTTCCTGTTCCAGATCATCCGCGTGGACGGCGATTCCATGAACTCCACGCTGCTCAACAATGAGCGCCTGTTCGTGAGCGTTCTGGACACCAAGTTTGATGATATCGACCGCGGCGATGTGGTCATCTGCTACTATCCCAACCGTGGCCGCACCAACTTCGTCAAGCGCGCCGTGGCAGTGCCGGGCGACCAGGTTTACCGTGAGAACGGCGTCACCCATGTGCTGTACGAAACCACCGATGCAGATGGCAACACCCAGATCGTGGATGAGATGCTGGACGAGCGCTATGCCCTGTACTTCCTGGGCGGCTCCTCCGATGACTATGCACCCTACACCCTGGGCGAGAACGAATATTTCGTTGTGGGTGACAACCGCTACAACAGCCACGATTCCCGCGACTGGAACGACGCCCAGCCCAACCGCGACGTCGGCCCCATCACTGATGATATGATCGTTGGCCGCGTGCGCAGCGTTATCTGGCCGCTGAGCTCCATCCGCACTGTGGAATGAGAAAGGAACTTCAATGAACAAGAAGCAGAAGCGCCTGGTTCGCATGATCGCCATCGTTCTGGCTGCGTTGCTGGTATTCAGTGCGGTGATTTCCGCCGTGATCAGCATCGCATATGCCGAAGAGGCTCCCGCAAACCAGTGTGAACTTACAATGGAATACCTGAATGAAGAACAAGCGCTGCGCATGTCGCAGCGCCTTGTGTATTCCAACGCTTCCGGCAGAAAGCTGGATCGTGTGGTATTCTATGCGCCTGCGAATATGTTCCGCCGCCAGAGCGCCCTGTTCTACGAGGGCGACAACCTGAACAAGGCCTTCCCGAACGGTTACCTGCCCGGTGGCATCGATCTTACCTCTGTGCGCGTAAACGGTTCGAAAGCCGACTGGGGTTACCAGGGTAAGGATGAAACCTTCCTGCGTGTAGCCTGTAATCTGGAACCCGGCGAAAGCTGCGAATTCGTGTTCGACTACTACCTTCTGCTCACCGCCAACGGAGCCTTCATGGGCGTTTCGGAAGGCGAATGCCGCCTGAGCGATTTCTATTTCGCGCCAGCCGCCACGGACACAGAGGGCGAATTCATCCTGAACATGGCCACCTCCTACACGCGCTACATCGATACCCCCGCCGCCGACTATACCGCAACCATCACCCTGCCGGATGCGTTGATACTTACCACCGGCGGCGCAGAATCCCATACCGAAGGCGCAAACAAAACCCGCACATGGACTGTGCAGGCAAAAGATGTGCATGATTTTTCCATGGTCATCAGCCAGGGTCTCAATGAACGCACAACAAGCACTGCTTCCGGTGTGGAGGTCCGCCTGCGCACGGACGTAAAGAAGAATGCCAGTCAGGTGCTTCAAACCGCCGTCGAGGCCATCGAAACCTGTGAAGGCTGGTTCGGCCCCCTGCCCTTTGAGCAAATCGACATCGTGCAGGCAGATTACCTGCCCGGCGCACTCCCCCATACCGCATGCCTGTGGCTGCCGGAAAATGTCCTTAAGGAAGGTGGACGCACCCTCGACCACGCCATCCGCTTCTTCATCGCCCAGCAGTGCTTCGGCCGCAGCGCATGGGCGCATCCCGCTTCCGACGCCTGGCTTTCGGATTCCGTGAGCGAATTCCTGGCCTACCTGATGCTGGAGGAGCGCGAAGGCCACGACGCCTACCTCGCTGCTCTGAACGAGGATCTGGTGGACGCGCTGCAGCTCACCATTCCCGGCGGACTGGTGGTTTCCAGCGATGCTTCCCTGTTCACCGAATACGAGTACGAAATCGTGGTTCGCCAGCGGGGCGCAGTGGTTTTTCATGAGCTCTACACCGCCATGGGCCGGGAAGACCTGATCGGCGCGCTGAAGCTGTTCCATGAAAGGGGACTGGCGGTAGATG
Organism: Clostridia bacterium; assembly: GCA_017938785.1. The sequence continues at coordinate 16,287 of JAGBAU010000052.1, read as the reverse complement.
TACTGAGCGAAATGGACCTTGTAAACGCCCTGAACGAAGCCAGCGGCGGCAGCTGGAAGAATTATCTCACCGACTGGGTATTCAACGTGGGAGACTACGTGAACCAGGATATCTTCTGGCTGGATTGACCAAAAGGAAACCCCGTGTATATGCACGGGGTTTCCTTTTGGCCTTAGAATACATCCAGATGGTACTGGATATTGGCTTCATCCATCCACTGAAGCACGGTGGCATTATAGATACTGGATTGAATCTCGGCCGCGTAGTTCACGCGCAGTTCGTCAGCCACGGTTTCAAATGGAACCGCACCCTGGGGTACATCCCCTGCATAGCGCAGGATACATACGCCGCCGTCGGTGCGCACCGCGCCGGACACATCGCCCACGTTTGCAAGGCCCATGGCGGCATCACGGAACGCATCGCCGCGGAGGCTGGACTGTGCACCAACTCGAGCTTCCAGTATGCCGCCGAACTCAGCTGCTACGGAAGTGAAATCTTCTCCGCCCTGGATGCGGCTGAGCGCCGCCTGAACCTTCTCGTCCAGCTGGGTATAGAGGGCGTCCAGATCCGCCTGCTTGGAGGTATCGCCGCCCTCAACGGCTGCCTGCAGGCTCAGGTATTCGATGGCCTGAGCGTCGTCAAAGCTGAGCTGGAAATACTCAATCCTGCGCACGCCTGCGGGATGCCACACAATGGTCCGACCGGCCTCGGCGTCCATTTCATACTCGGTGAAGCTGGCCTGATAGGTCATTTCATCGGTGGTCACCTGAGTCTCATAGAATTCGCGCAGCTGTTCATCCGTGATCGTCATATCCCTGGTCACATGCTCATAGAGCGCATCGCGCCAAGCATTCTGCTGAGCGTCGGCGAGCATCTGCTCATAGGAATAGCCGTTCTCGTTCAGGTAAGCGATGGTCTCCTCGCGAACCTCGGCATCAGATTTGCTGTCATCGAAACGGAAGGCCATGTAGTATTCGATGTTGTCCTCATACTCCGCCTTCACCTGCTCCTCGATTTGAGCTTTGCGCGCATCGGTGAGCTCATAGACGCCGGCTTCCTTGGCCTTGATTTCCAGCACCTTCTGTTCCACCAGGCCATCGATCACGCTGTACTTGGCGTTCTCGGCGTATTCAGCCTCGTCCATGCCCATCATCTGGTAATAGCTGGAGATCAGGGCGTATTCCTGCGCTGCTTCGGCTGCGGTAATCGTGCCGCCGTTGAATTCAGCTGCGATGGCGTCGGGATTCTCGACAAGAACAACAGCTTCTTCCTCAGCCGTGGGAACAAGCGCGGCTTCCAGCTCCGCAATGCGGGCATGCAGCGCTGAAATCTCCTTGCGGCTGATACCTGCCCAAACGCCCATGCCGGCGGCTACGAGCGCCAGCACGAGCATGATTGCAATCATGGTTTTCATTTTCATATATCAGTTTACCTCCATGGGGTCTTCGATATAATTATAGCACAGAATTGCTTCTGTGCTATCAATCATGTGCGGATGTCACTGAATTGTACGTTTTGTAAAGCTCAGGCCATTTTCTCGCCTACCAGCATGCACAGGTAGGCCGCCGCCGCATCGTAGCGGGCATCATGGGCACGGTCGCCGCCGCCGTACCACTTATGGCACTTGCCGGCAATGAATTCCTGGGATAGGCCGAAGTGCTGGCAAAGCTCCTCCAGCTTCGGGGGCTTCAGCACGTTGGGATTCTGCTTGAGCGGAATGTGCGCCTCCTCGGTGTAGTGGCGCAGGGTGCAGAAGATGGGGAAATCCGGGAATTTCACGCCGATGCGACTGAATTCATTGCGGATGTAGCGGATATCGCCGCCCACATCGTGGCCGATGACCAGCTTGCAGTCCTGGAAATCACGGAAGATTTCATCTGCATGATAGGCGAACACATCGCCGCCGGAGAGCTTGCGCAGCTCGTACACACCCAGGCCGTGCACCTTGCGGGCGTAGCGATTGATGCTCTTCGCAGCAAAATAGAAGTTTTTGCCGCGCACCTTGCGGCCTTCGATGATGAGATAGGAAAGCTGGATGATGCGGCTGGGACGGTTGCCGTCCAGTTCCACATCCACGGCAATCCATTTATCCGGTTTCTTGAATAAATTCTTGATAAAGTTGATCACGCTTTGATGCTCCGTACCATTTTTTCGATGTTTTCAAGGGATGCCTGCACGCGGCTTCTCTGGGTGGCCAGGTTGAAGCGGAAGCAGTTGCGTCCGGCCTCGCCAAAGAACAGGCCGTCGTTCAGGGCAACGCCCGCCTCCTCCACCAGCCTGCGGAAGAATTCTTCATGGGATACGCCCACGCCGCTGCAATCCAGCCACATGAGGTAGGTGCCGCTCTGGGCCTCGCACTTGATCTCCGGGATGCGGGTGCGGATGAAGTCCACGGCAAAATCACGGTTTTCGCGCACATATTCCACCACGGCGTCCATCCATTCATCGCCATGGTTGTAGGCAGCCGTCTGTGCAATGGCGCCGAAGATATTGGGGGTGCTGGCATGGGCGCGCTCGATCTCCGCCTGCACAGCCTTGCGAATCTCCGTATCGCGGATGATGCAGGAGGACTGGCGCAGGCCTGCCAGGTTGAAGGACTTGGTTGCGGAGGTGAGCATGATGCACTTATCCGAATTCTCCAGGCTCAGGATGCGGGTATGCTTTTCGCCGTCCAGGTTGAAATCCGCGTGGATTTCATCGCCGATGATGATCACGCCGTACCTATTGGCCATGTTCACCAGGCGCTGGAGCTCGTCCTTTTTCCATACGCGGCCCACGGGATTATGGGGATTACAGAGGATCATCAGCTTCACGCCGTCCGCCATCTGCTTTTCCATGAGTTCGAAATCCATATTCCAGCCTGCGTCGGTCCTGACCAGGGGACATTCCACCAGCGTGCGGTCAAAGATTCGGATGGCGCTGAAGAAAGGGCCGTAGACCGGAGGCTGGATGAGAATCTTATCCCCCACATTGCTCAGGGCGCGCACGCAGAAGAAGATGCTGTCCACCACGCCGGGGCTGTAGAGTATCCATTCAGGATCGACGGTCAGGCCGTAGCGGCGCTGAATCCAGCCCACCTCGGCCGCCTTTTCAGCTTTGGTATTCTCGGTATAGCCATAGATGGGATGCTTCGCGCGCTCCACGATGGCGTCCACCACCTGGGGCACGGTGGGAAAATCCATATCTGCAACCCACATGGGGATCACATCACCGCGTCCGAAGTGTTCCTCGCAGCGGTCCCACTTTTCGCAATTCGTGCCGCTGCGGTCCATCGGTGCATTCAGGTATTCCCGGTAAAAGCTGTTCATGGCCATCCTCCCACAATTATCACTCATTTTATTATACTATGAATGCGAAGAATATGCAAGGGAGGATAAAAAACAAAGACGGCCCAACGGACCGTCCTTGTAAAACAGGCATTTCCTATTCCTTATGCGATTTCCAGTGCAATCTCCATCATCTTGGTAAAGGTATTCTGGCGGTCCTCGGCGGGTAGTGCTTCGCCGGTGACGATGCTGTCCGAAATGGTGAGCAGCGCCAGGGCGTTCTTACCTGCCGCGGCAGCATTCAGGTAAAGTGCATAGGCTTCCATCTCCACGCACAGCACGCCCAGCTTCATCAGCTTGCCGGCTGCGGATTCATAGCCGCCCTGCTCATAGAATGCGTCGCTGGAGAACACCGGGCCGGGAACCACGCTCTGGCCCAGCTTTTCACCTGCGGCCACAGCCTTGGTCAGCAGCTCATAGCTGCAGCAGGGCGCCAGGGTACCATCGAAGCCGAACTGATAGCCGTAGTTGGAATTGGTGTAAGCGCTCATACCCGCCACCACGTCGCGCAGCTTCAGCTTATCGCTCATGGCGCCTGCGGAGCCCACGCGGATGATGTTCTCCACGCCGTAGTAATTGAACAGCTCATAGGAATAGATGCCGATGGAGGGCATGCCCATTCCGCTGGCCATCACGGATACGCGCTTGCCCTTGTAATAGCCGGTATAGCCCTGCACGCCGCGCACATTGTTCACGAGCACCGCATCCTCCAGGTAGTTTTCAGCGATGTACTTCGCACGCAGCGGATCGCCCGGCATCAGTACAGTCTTGGCAAAATCACCCAGCTTGGCATTGATATGGGGAGTCGGGATATTGGACATAGCTTACCTCCTGTTTTTTCATCTGTATTCTGCATATGCAGCGCTCACAGGCGCTGCTCTCTTCCCAAATCTTCGCGCGGAACGCCATCTCGCTTCTTGGGCGCATGGATGGCATAGAGCCGCGCCAAATCCTCGTCCGCCGCCGGATCGTTCAGCGGAAGCGCCGGAAACAGACCGGTGCATTCCGTGAAACTGGCAACGTCCTCCACTTCCTCAAAAGAAGTGGTTTCATGGGGTTTTTCCTTGCTCATATACAGCCCTCCTTCGGGAAGATTCTTCCCGAAAGGCAGGCACATTATGTATCAGTCCAGCTTGAGCGCCTCATGCCCGGTGCGCTGGTAGCCCAGGCGGATCAATTCGGTGATCTCCCAGGGACGATCCTGCGCATTCGGATAGAGGATCAGCATCTCCTGATAGGGTTCCGGATTGTCCGGCGCCATCTCCACGCACTTTTTCAGCATGGCGGCAGCGGATTCAATCTCCTCCGCCTCATAGTAGGCCACCATGGCGCTGTGGGCGTATTCGTAATTGGAATTATCCCGCGCATAGGCCTTTTCGAAGTACTTGGCGGCCAGCAGGTCGGAATCCATATCGTAAGCATCGTGTCCCAGGCTTGCATAGGGCTGGGCCGTCCATGCGAGATTCACCCGCGCCAGCGCCAGCTGGCCCTTGGGTGAGAACATCCATACCGCGAAGATAATCGCCAGGATCAGCATCAGGATCAGGCCCACGATCCCCCGGATATGGCGCTGGAAGAAGCCGCCGTATTCCGGCTCCTCGTATTCGAATTCATCCCTGTAGCGTGAGCGTGAGCGGCGCACGGGCTTATCATCGAGATCATAATCATCATCTCCGTCCGCATCCACCTCATCCATGAACATGTTGTCCGGGTCCACATCGCGCACGGGCACATAGGTGTTCACATTCCGGCGGGAACCGCCTTCGGGACGCCTGTTGTCCCGGCCGGGACGGCGTTCGCGGCTGCGGGGAGCTTCCGAAAACTCCGGCTGCACGCTGAACAGGGCATCCAGGGATTCTTCTTCCGGCTCCGCTTCATCCTCAACCGGTTCAGCGGCGGCAGCATCGGTTTCCCGGAGCTGGGTTTCAAAATCGAAGCTCAGCGGAACAAATTCCCTTTGGGTTGCCTGTTTCTCCTCCGGCCGGTACCTTTCGAACAGGCTCACGGGGCGCTCCTCCCTCTCAGGCTCTTCAGGCACGGCAGAAATCTCCGGTTCAACAGCCTGTTCAGGCTCCTCAAGCTTAGCTTCGTCAAAAGGCTCCACAGACTCGGCAGGCACTTCAGGGCATACCTCCTCCTGCACGGGTGCCTCCACCTGAACTTCATCCTGATCAGGAATCACGATGGGCGACCCGCAGAAGGGACAGAACAACATGTTCTCCATGACTTTCTTGCCGCACTGACCACAATACATTGCCATACCTCCCTGGTTGGTTTTGACCGGAGTAAGGGTTTCGAATTACAGATTGCGAAGGGCTTCAAAATCCGGATCGCCGTAGAAGGAGCGGTCCTCGCCGGCGTCTCCGCCCAGACTCTCCACCGCTGCGCGCAGCTCGATGTAATCCAGATAGCGCAGATCGAAGAGCCCCAGCATTTCCTTCAGGGGCTCGATGGCCCGCTCATCGCCCAGCTTGCCCAGGCAGGACGCCCACAGGGCGCGCTGTTCAGGATCGTTGTGCAGCTGGTGAATCAGGTTGTTGTAGATGCGCTCGTCACCGGGGAAATTGCAGCAGATGTCCAGGATGAGCATCTTTGCATATTCCGGCGCAGCCTCATAACGGTCCAGCAGGCGGGAAGCGGTATCTGCATCCCGGGTGGACAGGATATCCGCCGCCATATCGCTGAGCTCATTGGCTTCCAGCGCCTTGCATACCAGATCCTCCAGGTAGCCGTCCGCCGCCGTGGTGCCGATATCGCGCAGCATGCCCATGACCTCGGCGCGCAGAGCTTCATCCTGCTCGCCGTCCATCAGGATGGATACCAGGATGGGCGCGCATTCCTCCCCCTTCTCCACGATGCGGGTGTAGAGGGGTTCGGGCAGGTTCACCTTCTTCCAGGCGTAGCCCAGCATCAGGTCCACCAGTTCCTGTGCAGATTCGAACTGATCGAAGTAAGTCGCCGGGCTTGCGCCATCCAGCCAGTCCGCCGGGGCGGAAACCCACTCCTGCATCATCTGGTTATAGCTGTCCTCGATCTGCTCTTCATTCAGGCCCGGATGGGCGGCCACCCAATTGCGGGCATATTCAAAAAATTTCGTATCAAAATCAATGATCTTCATGATCCTGCATTCTCCCATTGTTTTCCAGTACCGCAGCCATGCGGCGGGCGTAGAATATCATGCGCCGTTTCCGGCATCCGAACTGGCGCGCCAGTTCCTTCACCGATACGCGCATACCATGCTGCAATAGGTAGTTCCAAGCCAGGGCAGCCGCAGCCTCCTGGGTGGAGAGCAGCGGATCGTTATCCTGGTCGCAGCCCTGCTTGTAGGCATACCAGAGCACAGCCAGCGCGGACAGGCTGCGCACGCCGTAGCAGCTTTCCAGTACATCGCCGGCAAAGCGCACAAGCTGGCGCTCGCATGCGGGCATATCCTTCAGGATGCTCTCCGGCTCGGGCAGCAGGCCGTCCTGCATGTTCATGCCCGGCGGAATGAACTTTTCCACATCCGCGCCGCGCAGGCGCAGGAAAAGCAGCGCATGCATCTTGACCGGCAGGGGCACATCCCCGCGGTAGAGCAGTTCACGCAAATCGCTCTCGGAGGCTTCATCCCCCACGGATGCAATCACCATCATGGCCGCGCGACCACGGCTTTCGTCCCCGGTGCCCACGGCCCAATTCAGCACGGACCGGAAACCGGCGTCTTCATGCCAGCGCTCAATGGCCTTCTCCAGGCCCTCACCCAGGACATTGGCGATCTCCAGCAGCCGGCGTCGGTATTCATCGCCGGGCACATCGTAGATGTAGGAAGGCGCGATTTCCTTGAGTCTGCCCTGTTGTGCGGCCTCATGATAATACCGGGCCACACTGTCCCGGGGATCGATGCGCAGGATGCGCAGCCAGAAGGGCGCAACCTGGTCATCCGGGGTTCCTGCACGGTGCAGCGCCACGGCGCGCATGTGCAAAAGCAATTTATCGTGGGGCGCTTCCCGCAATGCAAAGCGCAGCGCGTCCGCCGCCTCCACGGGCATATCCATCTCTCCCAGTGCAAAGATCATCAGCCGCAGCTCCGTTCCCATGGGACGAAGCTGTATGGCCCGCTGCGCCAGCCGCCTGGATTCGTTAGTCAATCCGCAGTTGTAGAACACCTGTGCTGCAACGCACAGTGCCCGCACGCCGGGTTCAGGGTCGGATACGCTCCATCTCGCCTGTGCAATGGCCTCCTGATCATCACCCAGCATGTGCAGCGCCATGGCGTAGAGGGCGCGCATCTCCGGCTGGTCGGCATGGAGCTTGAAGCTTCGCTCGAACAGGCGGCAGGCCCTTTTTGGATCATCCTCCTTGAGGGCGTCGCAGGCGCGGTTTGCTACCTGTGCGGCGCGGGCCAGCTTGCGATCGACGGGGCGCTTCATGGAATCGATGAAGTCAATCTCTGCATTCAGCCCGCCGGCCTCCTCCAGGTATTCCCCGTTTCCAGCATGGCGGCAGTAGAGCATGAGCGCCTGCCGGGCGGATTCAAATTCGTTTCTTCCGAACTGGTTGAGCGCCAGGCCGTAATAGCATTCTGCCGGCGCGTTCTTTCCTTGGGCAAGCATATCCAGCAGGATGCGGTTGGACTGTTCATGGCAGCCCATTTCGCAGTACATCTCCGCCAGGTCCAGCAGGTATTCCTGGTTGCCCGGTGAATGCTCCACCGCCTGGCGCATCAATTCCAGCGCGTCCACGGGATTGTTGTCCCGCATGTTCTTCAGCGCCCGGTGATGCACATAGGCAGCGCTCCTGTCAAAGGATACAACCTTGGGGTTATGGCTCATTTATCCTCCCGAATGGTCGCCGCAGCCAGCAAAACTTTCAGATCGTCGGCGGTGAACTTATAGCGCTTGAGGCAGAAATGACAATCCACCTGCGCGCCATGCTGGGTGTCGATCATATCCTGAATCTCCTCGGAGCCCAGGGTCACCAGCATGCCTTCGATGCGTTCACGGCTGCAGTCGCACTGATAATGGGGCACGCGCTTTTCCAGCACCTCCGGCTCCAGGTGGAGCAGCAACTGGTTGACGGCGCCTTCAAGATGGTATTCCTGTATCGTCGCAGAAATATCCGCGAACATGGGAACGCTGTGTTCCACGGAAGCGATGGCCGCTTCGCTGGCGCCGGGCAGCATCTGCACGATCAGGCCGCCGGCGGAGATCACCTTTTCATCATCCACCAGCACGCCCAGGGACACCAGGGACGGGGTCTGCTCGGATGCAGTGAAGTACATGGCGAAGTCCTCGGCAATTTCACCGGATACCAGGTTCACCTGGCCGATGTAGGGTTCGCGCATGCCCATATCCTTGATGACGGTCATCTTGCCTTCCTTGCCGACGGCTGCGCCCACGGGCAGCTTCTTGCCCATGCGGGGCAGATCCACGGCAGGATTATCCACATAGCCCTTCACGGTGAGATCGCCGTGGGCCACTGCCAGAACGGTTCCGATGGGGCCGCCGCCCTTGATCTGCACGGACACGGATTCCTTATCGCCCTTGAGCATGCTGCCCATCATCACGGTGGCGGTCAGGGTGCGGCCCAGCGCAGCGGTGGCGGTGCGGGACAGCTTGTGGGTGTCCATGGCCTTCTGCACCATGCTGGTGGATTCGATCAAAATCGCGCGGGCCTGTCCGCCCATCAGCGAAATGTGGTAAATGCCGTCACGGTTCATCATATCCATTGTTTTAGCTCCTTAAACTCACGATTCTTTAACCGCCAGGAAATGCACGCGCAGCTCCTCCGGTTCGGGGGCCTTATCCGTGCGGTCACCGAACACGCGGATGCCGGTAAATCCCGCTTCTTTCAGAAGCTCCACGATGCGCTCCGGTTCATGGGCGCGCTGGCGGTGGGTCTCCGTGACGCGGCGGTAAAGTTCACCTTCCTCACGGATGAAAAATGTCAGGTCCATGTGGACAATGTCGCCGTCCAGCTCGTTCTGCCAGATGTAGGCGGCTTCATCCCGCTCCTCGCCGAAGAAGTTGTTGCCCAGCACATTCCTGAGCTTGTGGGGCGAGGAAATATCAAAGGCAAGCGCGCCGCCGGGGCGCAGGGATGCGTAGGCCGCATCGAAAAACGCCTTGACGCGCTTGTCGGTTGTCAGGTAGTTCACGCCGTCACAGGCGCACACAATGGCGTCCACGGTCCGGGGCAGCTGCAGCCTGCTCATATCCTGGCAGACGAACTGCACCTGGACACCGCTTTGACGGGCTTTTTCGGCGGCGAGTTCCAGCATCTCCCTGGAGATGTCCACGCCGGTGACCTTCGCCACGCGCTTGGCAAACTGCAAACTCATAGCGCCGGTTCCGCATGCGCAATCGCACATGGTTCCGGGCTTCACGCCTGCCTGCTCCAGGAGATTCATATAGTAATCCGCCCAGGACGGATAATCAAAATCATCCATCAAAAGATCATATATTCCAGCAAATCCCCTGTATGCTTCCATTTCAAAACTCCCTGTTTCTGCCATTTTACCAACTTTAATTGTACCATATCCATCAGCGCTTTACAAGCGAACTTTTTGAACTTTCCGTGCATGCGGTTGCTTTTGTAACATGGTTCTGCTATATTATTCTTGAAACTGAACCGGAGATGAAAACACATGAAATACAAACTGGTTATATTTGATCTGGACGGCACCGTACTCGACACCCTGGGCGACCTGGCCAATGCCGTAAACGCGGCCCTCGCAATGCATTCCTATCCCACCCATTCCATCGAGGCCGTGCGCACCATGATCGGCAACGGAGTGGCAAACCTGATCTCCCGTGCCACCCCCGAGGGCGCCTCCGATGCAGAGCGCGCCGAAATCCTGGCCGATTTCAAGGCCTACTATCGCGAACATGTCAACGACATCACCAAGCCCTTCGACGGCATCCTGTCCCTCCTGAAGGCCCTGAAGGACGCGGGCGTGAAGGTGGGCATCAACTCCAACAAGTATGACGCCGCGCTTCAGAGCTTGTGTCATATCCACTTCGAAGGCCTGTACGATTACGCCGTAGGCGAATCCGAAGTCACCCCCCGCAAGCCCGACCCCACCGCCGCAAAGCGCATCATGGAGGCCATGGGCGTAAAGCCGGAGGAGAGCATCTACATCGGCGACAGCAACGTGGACCTGAACACCGCCGCCAACGCAGGCATTGACAGCGCATGGGTGTCCTGGGGCTTCCGCACGCGCGATGAAATGGAAGGCTGCGAAATCACCCATGCCTTCGAAACCGTCGAGGAGCTGCAGGCCTTCCTGCTGGGCTGATTAGGAGAAAACGCTATGCATAAGCTTTATACCGCGCTGGTTATCCTGCTGGCGCTGATCATCCTGTGTTTCTCCTGCGCAGGCGCAGAGAGCACCGTTTCCGTCGCAGATCTTTCCAAGTACGGAAACCTGATCCTGTCGGTCAGCGGCTCCGAATTTCTGGCCATGGGCTATGCCTACGGCGATGTTATTACCGTGAAGCTCGGAGACATGAGCATCGATATGCCCGTGTGCACGGACTATACGGATGTCGCCGCGGGCGAAAGCGTTTGCCGCGTGGAGATTGATCCGGAAGCCGGAGAGGACAACGTGGCTCTGGCCCTCAATGCAGCCAATCTTGCCCAGGCGGCAGGCATCGCACAGAAGATTACCATCGAAGAAGAGCCCGGATACCGCTGGGAATTTGCGGAGGGCATCTCTCTTCCCCTGCCCGTTGAGATTTCCCTCAAGGAGGCCGGCGGATACTACGATGAATGGATGCTGCATGCCCTGAGCCGCAGCAACCTGCGCGAGGATTATCCCCACTTGACCGACGCTGAATTCGCCAATTTCCGTGAAATCACCACCAGCGGCATGGGAAGCGGAAAGCTGTACCGTTCCTCCTCTCCCATCAACCCGGAGATCGGCCGCAGCAGCTATGCGGACGCCGCCGCTAAGGAAGCAGGAATTGCCACCATCGTAAACCTTGCGGACAGTATTTCACCTTTGCAGAGCTTCTTGGGCCATTACGGCTTCTGCAATGTGATTGGCCTGAACCTGAGCGTGGACTTTGCCGCCCCGGAATTCGAGGCAGGTTTGGCGAAGGGCTTCCGCTTCATCATTGAAAACGACGGTCCCTACCTCATCCACTGCAACGAAGGCAAGGACCGCGCAGGCTTCACCTCCGCCATACTGGAGTGCCTGATGGGCGCTGCCGTGCATGAGGTGCTGGACGACTACATGGTCACCTACTACAACTACTACGGCGTGGAGTACGGCAGCGCGCAGTATTACGCCATTGCGGAGGGCAATCTGAAGAAGAGCCTGGAGACCGCCTTTGATGTGGGCAACCTGTACGCCAAGGGCATTTCCCTCTCCGAAGAGGCTCATGAATACCTGATCAAAAACATCGGCCTTACCGGGGACGAAATCGCCGCCCTGAAGTCAAAGCTTTCCTGAAATGATAAAGTGAACCGCATTCCATAAGGAATGCGGTTCTTTTCTTTTATACAGTTTCGATTTCGGTTTCGAAGCGGTAACCCACGCCCCAGACGGTACGAATATCCCAGCCGTTTTCTTCCTTGCAGAGTTTTGCACGGATACGTTTGATATGGCTGTCAACAGCTCGGGTATCCCCGAGATAATCGTAACCCCAGATGCTCTGAAGCAGATGCTCGCGGCTGAACACCATGCCCGGATTGCTCGCCAGCGTCCACAGGATTTCTATCTCCTTGGGCGTGCAGGGAACCGGATTCCCGCCGAGCTTCACCACATAGGCGTTCATATCGATATCCAGGTTATCCACCACCAGATGGGTGTTGCGGTTCACCGTGCCTGTATCGTGCAGGCGGCGGAGCACGCATTTGATGCGGGCAACCACCTCGCGGGGACTGTAGGGCTTGGTGATGTAATCATCCGCCCCCAGTTCCAGACCCAGCAACCGGTCGAATTCTTCGCTCTTGGCGCTGAGCATGATGATGGGAATATTGGATTCCTTTCGAATTTCGCGGCATACCATCAATCCGTCTTTTTTGGGCATCATGATGTCCAGCACCACGATGTCCGGGCGCGACCGCCGCATGATTTCCAGTGCTTCCTCGCCGTCATAAGCGGAGAGCATCTGGTATTCTTCCCGTCGGAAATGGGCTCCCAGCACCTCATGAACCCGGATGTCATCATCCGCCACGAGGATTCTATAGCCGCCGCGGGTATTCTCCATGCGATCGCCTCCCTTCTATTTCAACATTACACTAGCAGGAATATGTGTCGAAACTGTGTCGAAGTTTTAGACAAGCTTTCAACAGTTCGCCGTCCGTTCTAGCATTGCTCAAAGCAGGGCGAAAAAATGCAAAAAAGCCCAGCAAAATTTTGGCGTGCAAAAAGCCGGAGCAGCATGCGCAGAATAAGGCCGTCGAATCCACAAAACGGAGGAACGCCATGCGCAAGATACGCAACCTGATCGGCATGCCCGTGCTCTGCAGCCGCAAAAAGATCGGCCGTTTGGCGCAGGCAGACCTATCGGATGATCTGAAGCGGCTGGAGGGCATATGGGTGGACGGCGGTCTGAAGGGCACGCGCTACATTCCGTCCGAGCACCTGAGCATGATCGGCGAGCGCGCCGTGATTGCAGACATCCGTGGACAGCGCAGGAAGTGCACCGGCCGTCCCCTGCTCTACCGGGCAGTCTCCACGGATGGCAGCCGCCTGGGCGCTATCGTGGGCGCGGAAGTGGATGAAATCAGCTTTCTGGTGCAATCACTGGAACTCACGCGCGGCTTCTGGGATGATTTGTACCGGGGTCGCAGCCGGGTGGAGGCTTACAGCCTGCATGGCGAAGAGGTGATCGTTCAGGATTCGGCGCAGGACACTGAAAGGGAGGATGAAACATGAAGATGATGAAGGGCCTGGTGACCGGCATGATCATCGGCGGTACCGCCGCCACCATGTTCGGCGTGATGAACTGGCAGACCGAGCGCAAGTGGAACCAGCAGATTCGAAAGAGCGGCCGTTGGCTTTCCCGAAAGACCGACGAAATGGCCAAGATGTTCTGAATCCCGGCGGGGCATTCCCCCGCCATTTCAATTCCGAGGAAAATTATGCAGATTATTCATTCCAGATCCACCGTCAATATCCTGAAAACGGTCTGCGTATGCGCGGCAGTTTTTGTACTATTACTGTTTTTCAGGCAGGCTGCGGCAGAAATCCTGGGCATCCTGTTCGGCGGATGCGTATTTGCATTTTTATTTACCCCTTTATCCAGAATATTAGAGAAGAAACTGCCCAGAACGGCCGCAACGCTAGTTTCCATCCTTGGGGTATGCCTGCTGATCGCGGGTATGTTTGTATTGCTGGCGCCGTTCTTCCTGCGACAGTTGTCCTCGCTTACCGAGCTTCTGCCGGAAGCATTCCTGCGCCTGCGTTCACTGCTGGATGGAGGAATCAATCGGCTGCAGCGCGTGATCCCTGGCTTGGCCCTGCCGCAGTTCAGCTTCAGCGGTGCGGAGAACCGCCTGGGCAGCATTGCGCGGGGCGCAGCCGGGGCCATCAGCGGTGCAGCGGATAAGGTTTACCGCCTGTTTCTGATGGGCGCGCTGAGCTATTTTCTGGTCATTGACCGCGAACGAATGCTGCTGCGCCTGGAATTGCTGGTGCCTGCACGCTGGCGCAGGCTGGCTGTTCGGGCAGGAAACATGTTTCTGCGGGAGATGCGCCTCTATCTGCGTGGACAGGCGACCATCGCGCTCGCCGTGGGCATACTGGCGACTTCAGCGCTGACCATCATCGGCGTGCCGGGTTCACCCCTGCTGGGATTGTTCGTGGGTATGTTTAATGTCATCCCCTACATCGGTCCCTTTCTGGGCGGCATACCGGCGGTGATCATGGCGCTGAGCATCAGCTGGCAGAGGGCTGCGTTCACACTGCTGAGCCTGTTTTTGGTTCAGCAGATCGACGGCATGGTGATCTCCCCGCGCATCATGGGCAACATTACCGGCTTCTCTCCGGCAGTGGTACTGCTGGCGATTTTCGTGGGCGCACGCACCGTTGGCATAGGCGGAATGCTGTTTGCACTGCCCTCCCTCATGGCGATTCGAACAGTATATAGAGTTTTTGTTCAAAGGTACGAAAACAATTGAATTTTGGGAACAGCTATGCTATAATAGGTGATGTGTATAAGCATGCAAGGAAAGGCGGTGCGCTATGAACAATCGATTGGGCGAAACCCAGAACTTCCGTCTGCCCGTGAATGCGCCGGAATCCGCCGCTGAGATCATCGAAGTTGTGTATCAGGCGCTGAAGGCCAAGGGCCATGACCCCATTCTGCAGCTGGTCGGTTACATCATTTCCGGTGATCCGACCTACATAACCAGCTATAACAATGCCAGGTCGCTGATTCGCAGGTTGGAGCGGGATGAGCTTCTGGAGGAATTCGTGCGCTTCTATGTGGTCGAGCACGATAAAAAATAAATGCAGACCGTTCAACTGGGCGCAAGTGGACTGAGCGTTTCAAAGCTGTGCTTTGGAACGCTCACCATGTCCCCCCTGCAAAGAAACATGTCCCCGGAGGATGGCGCGAAGCTGCTCGTATACGCCTATGAGCGCGGCGTCCGCTTTCTGGACACGGCGGACCTATATGAAACCTATCCCCACATCCGCGCAGCCCTCAAGGATGCGCCGGATTATGTGATCAGCACCAAAGCATACTGCTACGACCGGGAAACTGCGCAGGCAGCGCTGGAGCGCGCCTTCCGGGGTTTGGGTCGTGATTATGTCGACCTCTTTATGCTGCACGAACAGGAATCCCTGTACACGCTGCGCGGCCATGAAGAGGCGCTCCTGTTTTTGGAGGAGCAGCGCCGGAAGGGCCACATCGGCGCCGTGGGCGTGAGTACCCACTATGCCGGCTGCGTGCAGGCCGCCCCCCGTTTCCCCGCCATCAAGGTGGTGCATCCCATCATCAATGTGGGCGGCATCGGCATACAGGACGGCAGCCGCGAGGATATGGAAAAGGCCATCGCCCATGCCCGTGAATTTGGCATCGGCATATTCGCCATGAAACCCCTGGGCGGCGGGCACCTGATTCAGTCCAACCGCGAAGCGCTGGAATATGCGCTGAACAATCCCCTGCTGGACAGCGTGGCCGTGGGCATGCAGACCTACGAGGAAATCGACGCCAACATCGCCATTGCAAACGGTGATGCAGAAGCCATCGAACGGCTCGATCACCTGCACAAGCGCAAGCGCGAGATGATGGTGCACGACTACTGCGAGGGCTGCGGCAGGTGTGCAGAGCGATGCGGCCAGAAGGCCATCTCCATCGTGAACGGCCGGGCGCAAATCGACGAAAGCAAATGTGTATTCTGCGGATACTGTGCGCGAGTTTGCCCGCAGTTCTGCATAAAGGTGGTGTAATGATGCGTACAATCTGCCTGGATATCGGCGAAAAGCGCATCGGCGTGGCGGTTTCCGATCTTCTGGACCTGACGGCCCAGGGCGTGGAAACCATCTGGACCAAGAGCAATCAGAAGGATGCGGCCCGGGTAGCCGAGCTGTGCAAGCAGTATGAAACCACCCACATCCTCTGCGGCCTGCCCCTGAATATGGACGGCAGCGAGGGCTTCCAGGCCCAGCGTGTGAAGGTGCTGGCCAACATACTGGCGGATATGGGCTTTGAAATCCGCTACCAGGACGAGCGTCTGACCACCAAGATGGCCACAAGCGTGCTGCTGCAAGCGGATGTGCGCCGCTCCAAGCGCAAGGAAGTGGTGGACAAGCTGGCCGCAACCTACATTCTGCAATCCTTTCTGGACGCGGGCGGATGGAAAGACCTCCCGGCCCGGGAAGAACATAAAAAAGTATTTCAAAGTGAGGTTTGGTATATGAGCGAGAATATGAACAACCAGGATATGGAACTGGAGCAGGAAAATATCGTCGTTCTGGTGGACGATGAAGGCAACGAAGTTACCTTTGAGCACCTGATGAGCCTGG
>JAGBAU010000051.1 GCA_017938785.1 Clostridia bacterium | reverse complement strand
GATCAGGATGACATAGATTTCGGTATTGTCCAGCTTGATGTGCAGCTTGTTGCCGCCAAAGGACAGGTGCGCAAAGGCGTCTTCCTTATCAGAGAGGAGCTTGCCAATATCTCCCACAGCGCGGCCGGGAATGATGGCGGAGAACTTTTCCAAAACATCGGAACACTTCGCACGGCGCAGTGCCAGACGGTAGCCATCCAGGGCAACCATGTTCACGTCGCCGCCGCCGATTTCCAGCAGACAACCGGTGAGAACTTCGCGCATGTCATCCTGGGCGATGGCAAACTCAGTCTTTTGGATCATATCACGCAGCATATCCTGGGGCAGGGAGATTTCACGCTCGTCGTCCATTTTGGGCAGGCGGGGGAAGAGGTCGGCATCCTGGCCGGAGATGTTCATTCTGGAGGAAGCGCTGCGGATGGTGAATACGAAGCGGTTGTCCATGCGGATGTCCACGTTTTCATCCGGCAGACGGCGCACGATTTCGTTGAACAGCTTGCCCGGAACCACGCCGCGGCCGGGATCAGAAATCTCAGCAGGAATGCGGGTGACAATGGTGATTCTTTCATCGGAACAGGTCAGCATGAGCTGATCCATATCCGTTTCGATCAGCACGCCTTCCAAAATCTGGTTGGTGGTTCTGTTTGCCAGTGCCTTGGTTGCAATCTGAAGGGCTTCAATCAATTTCGAAGTGGAGCAAGTGAACTGCATATGTCTGCCTCCCTGTAATTATTGATTATATATATTTATATAGGAGTAATAGTAGGAATGTGGATAATGTGGATAAACCTCCAAAAGCCTTGTGCCGCAATGGTTTTGGCTTTATTTTTTATCAACAGGCGCCGTGGATGACCGGTGTAAAAGAAGGATATTTGTCCACATAGAGTTTTTCATCAACCGTTTTTGATGATCGAAGTCAGCTCCTCAACGCGCTTGCGGAAGGAGAAATTATCGTTCATTTCCTGGTTGATCTTTTCACAGCCGTGCATCACCGTGGTATGATCCCTGCCGCCGAAGGAGCGGCCGATGTTGGTGGTGGACAGCTGGGTCATGTTGCGGCAGAGGTACATGGCAATCTGCCGGGGCAGGGCGATATCCCTGCTTCTCTTCTTGGAAAGTATATCCTCGCTGGTCACGCCGTACTGGTCGGCGATCACGGAAATGATCAGTTCGGGAGTGATGCGCCTGCCTTCGGGGCTTTTCACCAGCTGGGAAAGGCTGTCGCGCACACAATCCAGAGTCAGGGGCATACCCATCAGCTGGCACTGTGCGTTCAGGCGGGTGAGCGTACCCTCCAGTTCACGGATGTTGCTCTCCACACGCTCGGCAATGTAGTCGATGACGTCGTAGGGAACGTCGATTCCCTCTTCATCAGCCTTGCGGCGCAGGATGGCTACACGGGTTTCATAATCCGGCTTCTGAATGTCCACGATCAGGCCCCACTCAAAGCGGGAGCGCAGTCTTTCCTCAATGGTGGGAATATCCTTAGGCGGACGGTCGGAGGAAATGATGATCTGCTTGCCCTTGGAGTAGAGATCATTGAAGGTATGGAAGAATTCTTCCTGGGTAGCCTTCGTCTTGGACAGGAACTGGATATCGTCCACCATCAGTACATCCACATTGCGCATGCGGTTGCGAAGCTCGCTGGTATCCTTCTTCTTTACGATGGAATCGATCAGTTCATTGGTGAAGCTTTCGGAAGAAGTGAGCAGCACATTCTTCATGGGATCTTCCGCCATGATGTAGTTGCCGATGGCATTCATCAGGTGTGTTTTTCCCAAACCGACGCTTCCATAGATGAACAGCGGATTGTAAACATCGCTGGGCTGTTCTGCAACGGCCAGGGAAGCTGCATAAGCGAAGGAATTGCTGGGACCCACAACAAAGTTTTCGAAATTATACTTGTTGTTCAGGGTTGTGCGCTTGATGGTGCTTTGCTGGCGGCTGATTTCTTCCTGGGTGTAGAATTCCAGTTCATAGCTGCGGCCGAAGGACAGCTTGATCATGTTGTACAGATCGGTGTAATAGCGCTGCTTGACATGATTCAGAGTCAGGAAATTGTCCGCAATGATGATGATGGTTTCCGGCGTGACGGAATACAGCTTCAGAGGCTTGATCCAGGTATTGAATGATATGGGAATCAGATTATCCTCGATCAGCTTGATGGCCTTATCCCACGCTTGTTTGTGTTCCGGCGAGTAATTCATGAATCCTCCGTATTGATCCGTAAAAAATAGCATTTTATCCACATTTATATCACAATCTGTGGAAAAAACGCTTTCATCTTGTGGATAATGTTCCTCTATTGTATCAGACAAGGCCAGGGATTGCAATAGAGATTCGGGAATTTTCGGAAAATGTCGAAATGCACGGAAAAATGAAATGAAAATCATCCATGGCGAAAATGTGGATAAACTGTGGAAATGCAGAGGATAACAGGTGCGATTGATGTGGGTTTCATTTATATGCCACAACATATAGTGGTAGATAAAAATAAAATGGAATAACAAATCCTCCGGTTTTTCAGGCCGGAGGATAAACACTTTACTTAAGTATTTGAGGTGGGGAATTCGTTCTTTTTCAAGGTAATCTTTCCGAATTTCAGATCGATCGCACCGGTGGGACAGCTGTCTGCGCAGTGTCCACAACGGATACATTCTGCAGAGTTGATATTTTTAAGCACATCCACCTGCATGGGACAAACGCGCACACATTTTCCGCAGGAAATACAATGCTCATGATTCAATTCCATGCGCATCAGGCTGAAACGGTTGAACAACGCATAGATGGCGCCCAGCGGACAGACATACTTGCAGAATGGGCGGTAGATGAATATGGAAGCGACAATGGTCAATGAAAGCAGGAACATCTTCCACCAGAAGGTGAAACCGAGATTCATGCGCAGGCTCTCATTGGCCAACACCAGGGGAATTCCTCCCTCCAGGGTGCCGGCGGGGCAAATCCACTTGCAGAACCAGGGAGAACCTAAACCATAACCGTCCACAACAAATGCCGGCAGAGCAAGTACAAATAATAAAAGAACAAGATATTTAAATATGCGCAGTTTCTGGTCAGCGGTCTTTGGAATATTCAATTTTTTGGCAGGAATCTTATGAAGCAGTTGTTGGAACCATCCGACAGGACAGAGAAAACCGCAGATAAACCTGCCCAGCAATACTCCGAAAAACAAAAGAATTCCCACTACATAAAAGGAAAAGCTGTGTCTGTTTCCTGTGGCAACTGCCTGTAGTGCGCCGATGGGACAGGAACCTACCGCACCAGGACAGGAATAGCAGTTCAGTCCGGGTACGCAAATCTGTTTTCCAGGGCCGGTATAGATGCTGCCCTTCAAAAAGCCGGGAATATACGCATTGGTTGCCAGGGCTGCAGCTGCCTGTATCCAGCTTCTGTATCGAAATATCTTTTTCATAATCACAATCCGATGCACTCAAGGCAAATGCGGACAGCCTTTCGCAGAACGATGGATACCTCTCCCCTGCTGATTCCTGCAAAGATACAAACTGCGGCGGCAATGAGGATAGAAACACGCAGTGCGTGAATGATTCGAATTTGTTTCAGGCTCATATCATTCCTCCATGAGCTTGAGTATCTGTTCTATGATGGTGTAATAGGCGTCAGCGGCATTTTCCATGCTGGGAACGCCGGTCAGCGGCTGCACCACAGGAATACCTTCGCTGTTTACGAAGAAGGTGGTGGGGAAAGCATAAACATAAGCCAGCAGCTGGGTATACATATCTTCAGTGGTCTTGAGGGTTTGGAAATTGGCTCCGGATTCCCTGAGAATCTGCTGGGTGAGCTCGGTTTCATAAGCTGCATCATCGCAGATGGTGATCAGGTTCACATTTTCGGGCAGCATCTTCTTGAGTTTTGCCAGTTCCGGCATTTCCTCTACACAGTAGCCGCACCAGGTGGCCCAGATATTCACCATAGTCAGATCATAGCCGGAGAAGATTTCCTGGGTGACAGTGTTGCCCTCCATATCGGTGGTGGTGAAATTGGTAAGCCCCACCTCAGCGGCGGATGCTGCTGCCGCCAGCAGCATCACAAGCACCATTATAATAGAAAGGATCTTTTTCATATATAGAATACCTCCTGGTTTTCTTACTGCATATATAAATTCGACGGTGGATTTTGAAACCCCTTCCGAATAAAGGTATACAAATAAAAGTCATGAATTCAAATAAAACCACAGGTTTCCAATTTAAGCAGACTTTGTCATAGGAATGCACCATTCTTGTGCTTGAAAGGGTATCTGGCATCTGTTATACTAACAAATGGATGATTATTTACTCAGTCAGGAGTTTGAAAATATATGCCCAGTCGTGAAAAAAGAGCGCGCCGCAGGCAGCGGGGTTCAGGAATTCTGCCCGCACTGATTGTGATATTGGTGTTGGTGGCGGCTTCTCTTACGGTGGTTCTCATCAACAGCAATCCGCTGAATAATCCGGATGAGAATCGCCTGCCCTTTGTCTATCCCGAAAATCCCAATTTTGTGGAACAGAAAAATGCCACAGCTGCTCCCCTGGTATTGGGTGTGGAAGCCACTGTGCAGCCGCAGCAGTATGTACCCGGTCCTACTTCTACCCCCCAGCCGACCGATGAACCGGTTGTGGATGTGGCGGTTGGAGAAGAAAAGAACCGGTTTATTCCTGAACCTGCCGAGGGTGATTATTTCCTGCCCGTGTTTGATCGTGCCCTGCGTACCCCGGATGATGAAGCCATGATTGCCGTCACCGTGGATGATTGTGATGACGCCAAGGCAATGAGCTATATTCTGGAAGTTGCGCGCCGCTACAATGCAAAGCTTACCCTCTTCCCTACCGGCGAAGCGCTGATGACCCCCGGGATGACCGATGGTTTCAAAACCTGTGTACGTTCCTATAAATATCAGCTTGAAAACCACAGTTATTCCCATAAGGCGGAATATAAGCTCAGTTCCAATGAACTGGCAATTCAAATTTGGAAGCAGAGCATTGCAGCAAGTTATGCTGTGGACCGGGATTATGAACAGCATTTCTATCGTCCCTACAATAAAAACAGCGCATATGACCAGCGCACCCATTATTATATCGGAAAGCTGGGTTACCTTGGCATCGCGAGCTATACCCATAGCTACAGTGAGTTTTCCACTATAGATCAAATAGTGGACAGCCTTGAAAACGGAAAAATCTATCAGTTTGATATGACTGAGGATTCCTTAGCACTGTTTGAACGCTTCGTGGCCGAATCCAGCCGCAAGGGCTATAAGCTGGTCACCATGAATGAACTGTTTGATGTCAATCAGGATGTGGTGGGTGATACCCTCACCCTCGACCAGCAGACACTGGTTACCATGGAGGACTATATTCCCACCTATTACGATCTGAAGCTCAATTACCGCACCAATGCAGTTTTTGCCCTGCAGGCAAGGTTGAAGGCCCTTGGTTATCTCAAGGGTGAAAACGGTGAGGAAGCAAAGTCGGATGGTATATATGGTCCCTCTACCAGCATCGCTGTGAGCGCCTTCCAGGCAAAGGTTGGTATACCTGCTACGGGCAATGCCAGTGCATTGACTCAGGAGAAGCTCTTCGAGCTGGGTGCACCCAACGCAGGTTAAATTGAACGCCTCTTATTTATAAGAGGCGTTCTTTCTACATCAAAATGGGATTGCATTTTTATCTGCAAAACCCTATAATTAAAATATGTAAATATGCTTAGGAGGTGAATGCATGGATAACAACCAGTATGTTATTGAAATGCTTCACATCACCAAGGAATTTCCCGGTATCAAAGCCAATGATGATATAACCCTGCAGCTCCGAAAGGGAGAAATTCATGCGCTTCTGGGCGAAAACGGCGCGGGAAAATCCACACTGATGAGCGTGCTGTTCGGTCTCTATCAGCCGGAACAGGGCGTCATCAAGAAGGACGGCAAGGAAGTTAAAATAAACAATCCCAACGACGCCACCGCCCTGCACATTGGCATGGTGCATCAGCACTTTAAGCTCATCGACGTCTTTACGGTGTTGGATAACATCATTCTGGGCGCTGAGGATACCCGCATGGGCTTCCTGCAGAAGAGGGAGGCCCGGCGCAAGGTACAGGAGCTTTCCGAGCGCTACGGACTGAAGGTGGACCTGGATGCGAAGATTGAAAATATCACCGTAGGCATGCAGCAGCGTGTGGAAATTCTGAAGATGCTCTATCGTGAAAATGAAGTACTCATCTTTGATGAACCCACTGCCGTTCTCACCCCCGGTGAAATCAAGGAACTGATGCAGATTATGCGCGGTCTCACCCGTGAGGGAAAGAGCATTCTGTTCATCAGCCATAAGCTCAATGAGATCATGGAGGTTTCCGATCGGGTAAGCGTTCTGCGCAAGGGCCGCTACATTGGAACGGTGAATACCGCGGAAACCACCAAGGAAGAACTCAGCCGTATGATGGTCGGCAGACCCGTTCAGCTTCAGGTGGAAAAGGGAGAATGCAAGCCCGGCGAAGCCATCCTTGAAGTGAAGAATCTCTGCGTACATTCCAAGCTGTACAAGCGTGAAGCGGTGAAGAATGTGAGCTTCAATGTTCGCGCAGGCGAAATCGTGTGCATCGCCGGTATCGATGGAAACGGACAGACGGAGCTCATCCATGCACTGTCCGGTCTGGAAAAAACCGCTTCCGGCAAGGTGACGCTCTGCGGCAAGGATATTACTTCTGCATCCGTCCGTGCGCGCAGCGAGGCAGGCATGAGTCATATTCCGGAGGACCGCCATAAGCATGGTCTCATCCTGGACAATACCCTGGAACAGAATATGGTTTTGCAGAAGTATTATGAGCCCCGGTTCCAGAATCACGGTTTTATCCGCTTCGACGCCATCCGCGAGTATTCCGAAAAGCTGATTGAGCAGTATGATGTTCGCAGCGGCCAGGGTTCCGTGACTGTGGCGCGCAGCATGTCCGGCGGCAACCAGCAGAAGGCCATCGTTGCCCGCGAGATCGACCGCGACCTGCCGCTGATCATCGCCGTTCAGCCCACCCGCGGCCTGGATGTGGGCGCCATCGAATACATCCATAAACAGCTGGTGGCCCAGCGAGACGCAGGCAAGGCGGTATTGCTGGTTTCCCTGGAACTGGATGAAATTCTCAGCCTGTCGGATCGCATTCTGGTGATTTACGAAGGTGAAATCGTGGGCGAATTTGATTCTGAAAAGGTCAAGAACATTACGGTTGAAGAAATCGGTCTCTACATGGCCGGCGCCAAGCGCGGAAAGGAGGAAAAGGCATGAATAATAAGATTTCTTCCTTCATGAGAAAGGATGGGATCCGATCGGTTCTCTCCTCCCTGCTGTCCATCATCATCGGCTTGGCAGCAGGCGCACTGGTTATTCTGCTGGTGGGTATTTTCAATCCTTCGCTGGGCATCAAAAGTGCCTGGGAAGGAATCCGCCTGGTTGTATTCGGTTTGTTCAGCACCGGACGCAGCGCGAGCGGCTCTCTCTCCTTCGGATTCAACCCGGCCAGCATGGGCAATATGCTCTTCCGTGCAACGCCTGTCATACTGACGGGTCTGTCTGTGGCGGTTGCATTTAAGACGGGCCTTTTCAATATCGGCGCGCCCGGCCAGTACCTGGCGGGTACGGCAGCCACCCTGTTCATTGCGCTGAGCATTCCCTCCACCATCGTTCCTGCCTGGATCATCTGGATACTGGCCTTCCTGGGCGGTATGCTGGCGGGCGCACTGTGGGGCGTAATTCCCGGCATGCTCAAGGCATTTTTGAACATCAATGAGGTTCTGGCCTGCATCATGACCAACTGGATTGCGGCCAATATCGTTACCTGGGTGTTTGAAATCTCCAATCTGAAGAATGTGGTGGAGAATACCAAGACCAGCTATATCTATAAAACCACCTTCAATGGAGTTGCCACTCCGAAGCTGGGTCTGGATAAGATATTCCCCGGTTCCCAGGTCAACGGCGGCATTATAATTGCGGCCATCCTGGCGGTGCTGGTGTACATTTTGCTCAGCAAGACCACACTGGGTTATGAGCTGAAGGCCTGCGGCTCCAACCGTTTTGCCGCGCGCTATGCGGGCATCAAGGATAAGCGCAATATCGTGCTTTCCATGGCCATCGCCGGTTCCCTGGCGGGTGCGGCAGGTTCCTTGTATTACCTTTCCGGAAATACGGAATTCTATTGGTCCACCTATCAGCAGCTTCCGGCGGCAGGCTTCAATGGTATTCCCGTGGCGCTGCTGGCGGTGAACAATCCCATCGCGGTCATCTTTGCGGGTATGTTCATGTCCATGCTGGATATTGCGGGCCTGCAGCTGACCAACCTCACGGCTTACAATGAATACATCACCGATGTAATCATCGCGGTCATCGTATACCTGTCTGCGTTCTCCCTGGTCATCAAAATGTGGCTGGGCGGGCGCAGAAAGAAGGCTGCAAGTGTAAGCGATGATACAAACAACAAAGCAAAGGAGGATGAGCAGAAATGAGTTTCTTGATTCGTCAGACACTGATCTATGCCGTTCCCCTGATGATCGTTGCTCTGGCCGGCATCTATGCTGAGCGTAGCGGCGTGATCAACCTGGCGCTGGAAGGTATCATGATCTTCGGCGCGTTCATCGGCGTATTGTGCGTGCGCGTTTTGCAGGTTACTCCCCTGTTTGAATCCCTGAAGGCGGCCGACAGCTTTATGGGCTTGCAGGGATTGATGCTGATCGCCATGATTGTATCGGCGCTGCTGGGTTCTATCTTCTCAGCATTGCTGGCATTTGCGGCCATCAATCTGAAGGCGGACCAGACCATCGGCGGCACGGCCCTGAACCTGATGGCGCCTGCGCTGGTCCTGTTCCTGGTGCGCATCATTGCCAACCAGAACACCCTGCAGATGGCCACGGGCGATTCCGCCAGCTGGTTCATGCTGAAAAAGGCGCATTTCGGTTACGGACGCAAGGAAGAAATGGGTTTTCTGGGCGATACTTTCCTGAATAAGGTCTATATTGCTACTTACATTTGCATCCTGGTGTATGTAATCCTGTCCGTCATCCTGTATAAGACCAGATTCGGCCTGCGCCTGCGCTCCTGCGGTGAAAATCCCCAGGCAGCGGATTCCCTGGGCATCAACGTCTACAAGATGCGCTACAGCGGCGTGCTGATTTCCGGCGCATTGGCGGGCATGGGCGGCTTTGTATATGCGCTGACCACGGCCAACTGCTCCTCCAACGGCGATGTTGCGGGCTTCGGCTTCCTTGCCCTGGCGGTTATGATCTTCGGCAACTGGAAACCCCTGAATACTGCGGGCGCTGCGCTGCTGTTCGGCATGTTCAAATGTATTGCGGCCAGCTATTCCAGCCTGGATATCAACGGCGACGGCATTTACTTCCTGAAGGAGCTGGGAATCAATCCCAATTTCTATCGCCTGCTGCCCTATCTGATCACTCTGGTGGTACTGGCCTTTACCTCCAAGAACTCCCGCGCCCCCAAGGCTGAAGGCGTTCCCTACGATAAATCCACGCGGTGAGGCAT
>JAGBAU010000050.1 GCA_017938785.1 Clostridia bacterium | reverse complement strand
ATATCCGTATCCCTCCGCCTCCATGTGCGCGTAGGGAATGAATCGCAGGGATGCACTGTTGATGCAATAGCGTATACCGTTGGGGGATTCCGGGTCATTCTCAAACATGTGTCCCAGATGGGAATTGCCTGCACGACTGCGCACCTCGGTGCGGATCATGCCGTGGCTGGTATCAAGAATCTCAACAATAGACGGCTCCTCGATGGGCTTGGAGAAAGCCGGCCAGCCGCAGCTGCTTTCAAACTTGTCGCTGGATGAAAACAGCGGTTCTCCGGTGACGATATCCACATAAATACCCTTTTCAAACTGATTCCAGAATTCATTCATGAAAGCATATTCCGTGCCGCTTTCCTGGGTGACATAATATTGCTCGGAAGTCAGCTTGTCGCGGATGGCTTCCTCGGCAGGCTTCTGATAGTCGCCCGGATCGATGCGCAGGCTGGAGAACAGCCGGATCTCTTCCATGGGAATGTGGCAGTAGCCGAAGGGGTTGTTTGCGAGATAATTCTGGTGATAATCCTCTGCTGGATAATAGTTCAGCAGAGGGCCGATTTCCACAAAGAATTCGGAGCTGCGGCTGCGTTCAATTGCCGCGATGCGTTCAACGGTTTCTTTTGCCGCATCATTTGTGTAATATACGCCGGTCTGATACTGAGTACCGATATCGTTGCCCTGGCGGTTTTGTACCGTGGGGTCGATGACGTAGAAGTAGGCCATCAGCAGTGCGTCCAGACTCACCTGTTCGGGGTCATATTCCACGCGCACGGTCTCCCGGAAGCCAGTGTCTGTTGCGCAGATGGTTTCATAGTTGGCATCCTCGGGATTCCTTCCGTTGGCATAGCCGCTTTGTGCGTCGATTACGCCGGGAATGGAAGCCATCAGGTGTTCAATACCCCAGAAGCATCCTCCCGCAAGGTAGATTACGTTTTCAGATTCATTGGAAAAATCCATAAGGTATACCTCCGATTGATTTGCCGCCGGTTCCGCACGGGCTTCCAGCGGGGAATCCTTTGACGGATTGTAGCCGATCAGGGCTGCGGAAATTCCGCCCAGCACCAGCGCTGCGGTAAGCAGGAGCGCCAGCGGTTTCCCGGTGATTTTATAATTTGTGATTTTCATATGGTTCTCTTTTCCGTCTGATTGCCAGACTTGTTCTTTGGTTTGCATCGCTCCGATCAGCGGATCAGATCGATGCCTTCCTGCAGGGTGGCAGCGTCGATTGCGCCCACAGCCTGCGCAATCACATGGCCGCCTGCATCGATGAAGTAAGTGGTGGGCAGGGAATATGCCTGATACACATAGGCTGCTTCACCGGTGGTATCATAGAACACCGGGAATTCAAAGCCGTTCTGGTCGATGAATTTGGATGCGGTTTCCACGGTCTCACGCTGGCCGTCCGTCATGTTGACCATGACGAAGTTGACTTCGTTGCCCAGTTCCTTATACTTTGCCTGGAAATCCGGCATTTCACTCTGGCACGGGCCGCACCAGCTTGCCCAGAAGTTCAGAACCAGGGGCTTGCCGAAAAACTGGCTTAGATGTACCTCGTTGCCTTCCCGGTCGAAGATGTGTACGTCGGGAGCATGAGAAACTTCCTCATCGCCGTGGTTGTGACCATCATGGACAGCTTCTTCCACAGGATCCTCTTCAAGCGCTTCATCAAAAGGATTGGATTCAACGGGAGCCTCCAGTTCAACGGGAGCTTCGGTTGCAGCAGGAGTTTCCGTTGCTTTAGGCGTTTCATGTACGATGATCTGTTGGGTACCGACGTCTTTACTCAGCGTGTTGTAGAGCACCAGTGCTCCGCCAATCAGAAGGACAAACACCAGGATGATAATTAAGAATACTTTTTTATCGTTCATAGTTCACCTCATATTTTTGGTCGCCGGGTCAGCTGAGCAGGCTCAGCAGTCTTCCGAGGGTTCCGGTTGCCATCATGACGCCGATCAGCACCAGCAGGCAGCCGCTTACGATATTGATTACTCTATAGTTTCGTTTGATCCAGTTGAATGCGGATTTCAGGTAGTCAATCAGTACCGCGCTCAGGATGAATGGAATGCCAAGGCCCAGCGAGTAAGCCAGCAGCATCAGCATGCCCTTGAGTACATGTCCCTGCTGGGAGGCCAGCATCAGTGCAGAACCAAGGAAGGCGCCAACGCAGGGCGTCCAGCCCAGAGAGAAGATCACGCCGAACACCAGCGCGGAGAAGAAATTCATGTTCTGGGTATCGACACTTCTCTTACTGCCCCTGAACAGGTTCAGCTTGAACACACCCAGGAAGTTCAGGCCAAAGAAGATGACGATCAGGCCGGAGACAATGTTCACGGCGGTCTGGTGGGATCTCAGGAAACTGCCGACAGTTCCTGCCAGCGCGCCAAGGATCACAAAGATAATGCTGAAACCCGTTACGAAGCCGAGGGCTCCGGACAAGGTCTTGCGAACGCTGCGCTCGCCGCCGCCCGCAAAGTAAGAAATATAGATGGGCAGCATGGGCAAAAGACACGGAGAAATGAAGGTGATGATGCCTTCCAGAAAAGCGATTACATATTGCATTTTCACACGCCCTTTCAATATACCGGAATTCCGGCAGTTGTAGTTGATTCATTCAATCCGGATTTCCTTTCGGTTCCGCAATACTTCTGCAGAAACCCGACTGTCTTGGTAGGAAATCCTCTTGTCCATTGAATAACCACATAAGCGTGCAGCGAATCACCATATTTTGATTTTCCTCAAATAAAGAGAGGATTTCTATATCTGGTTCGAGCACATGATGGTCAACCACATGTTCTTTTCCAGATTTCCGTTTCAGGATCGACCTGTCAGCCTGCGCGATGAGTTTATTGCTCTGTGCGCCGTCTACTTCCTCCTTAGATTCCTTGGAATCGGCTACATGCGAGACAAAACAGACGTAAGCGCATTTGTTGATGTTGCTTCAGCTGTGTTCCGGCTGGTCGATCATGCTTCCTTTGATCATTATGCCTCCCGCATCATGAAGGATCTGGGCTGCGATGATTGGTCGCGCATACATGACCTCATCAGCCTGTAAATAGATATGATTAATGGTTCTCCAAAAAATCCTTGACACTAGGCTTGAACATAGTGAAAGCCAGCGCCTTGAGACGCTGGCCGGTATTCCTAGGCTTTTAGCCTTTGTGCATACCACCCGTTTGACGGGTGGTTATGTTTTGTCTCCAGAATTGACAAGACCATCATTCCAGCTTAATGTGGGCGGATTATAATTCTGGCGAACAAACAGAAGGAATAAAGGATTATGAAAAACAATACAAATCTGCTGCCCCGCCGGATTGTAATGGCGGCGGCAGGCATACTGCTCACCGGCATCAGCATCGGCTTTTTCAAGCGTGCCTTATTCGGCGTGGACCCGTATCAGTGCTTCGCCAACGGCCTTGCAAATGTCATTCCCATCCGCTTCGGCACCCTGTATATGCTGATCAATTTGGTTCAGCTGGCGCTGGTATTCTTCCTGAACAAGCGCTATATCGGCATTTCCACGCTGATGAACCTGTTCCTGCTGGGCTACATCGTCGAATTCTCCGAGGGTATACTGGCAAGCATCTTCGGCGATGCCGGGCTTGCGCTGCGGGTGCTGTTTCTGGTGATCGGCATTGTTGTTACCTGCATCGCCGCGGCCATGTATTACAGCGCAGACCTGGGTGTTTCCACCTATGACGCCATCCCCCTGCACATTGCATCCCGGAACCCGAAAATCGGCGGCCGGGTGCTGCCCTTCAAGGCGGTTCGCATCATTGCCGATCTGATCTGCACCATCATCGGCATTTCCCTGGGCGCGCGGGCCGGCCTGGGCACCGTGATCACCGCCCTGTTCATGGGCCCGCTGATCACCTTCTTCCGCCGCACCATTTCGGATCCCCTGGTGCGCCGGAGCGCATGAGAAAAACCAAACAACGCTGCATCTGGTCGAGACCGCGGCGCCGGTGCATGTCCGGTCATCCGTGCATAAAGCAGAAACGAAGGTTTCTGCTTTTTTCTTTTGCCCATTTTTCGGTCCTGTAAACTGTTGCGGAATAACAGGCTGGTCATTGACCTTATGAATTAAATATACTATAATAAATTTGCCTCAATTTCAACACGATTTCAATCCGTGTAACCTCATACAAAAGGAGCTGCATACCATGCATAAAACACAGCCCGCATCTCTGGACCGGAATTATGGAATTGACCTGCTGCGCCTGGTCTCGATGTTTCTCGTCACCATTCTCCATGTTCTGAACCAGGGCGGTGCTTTGGACGCCGCATCCGGCGTCAATCAATATGTAGGCGCATGTATGATGCTCTTTACCATGTGCTCGGTCAACTGTTTCGGCATCATCAGCGGCTATGTTTTGTATTCAGAACATGAGCAGCCCTATAGGTTTTCCAAGTATTTCTCTATATGGCTTCAGGTTTTCCTTTATAGTTTTGGTCTGACTCTGCTCTCCCATTTGTCCGGGCTTTCGAAAGTGACGCCCAAGGCCCTCCTTGCGTCTGCACTACCGCTTACTACCGACCGCTACTGGTATTTCACGGCATACACCGGAGTATTTTTTCTGGCTCCCTGGCTGAACAAACTGGTTCGGGGCAGCAGCCGCGCGGAAATGAACAAATTCGCACTGTGCCTGTTCCTGCTGTTTTCCTGCTTTGCTTCTGTCGGACCGGATTTCGGCCTGAACCGCGGATACAGCTTCCTCTGGCTGTTTGTACTGTATCTTCTGGGCGCCTGGCTGAAAAAGTGCGCAGTTGCAGAACGCGTCCACGCACGCTGCGCAGTTCTGTGCATCATCATCAATATGGCGCTCTCCTATGCAGTGGGTGTTCTGTTGAATACAACGATACTCGGTAAGTTTATCAGTCCCACCGTTCTGGCAATTTCCGTTTCCCTGGTAATCCTCTTCTCCAGGATTCGCTTCGGCGAACTAGCGAAGAAATGGATAGTGTTTTGGGCGCCCGCTGCATTCGGCGTATACCTGATCCATGTACATAAAACCGTCTGGAACATGCTCATCAAGAATCGTTTTGCATGGATTGCGGAAGCTCCGATATGGCTGTACCCCCTCCTGGTACTTCTGAGCGCTGCGGCTGTTTTTGCGGCATGCCTGGTCATTGACAGGATAAGGAGCTCCCTGTTCCGGCTGCTGAGAATAAACAGCCTGGGAGACAAGCTGTTCCGCTTGGCTTCAAATTGCGCTGCAGGGGTTTTCAAAAAGCTTTATCCAATAGAATAGGGAGTTCGCATCATGCCACTTTTCAACAAACAGATGCTTGACAGGAAGCGCCGGCTTCAGGATGTTGTCTTTTGCATCATCTTTGCCCTTACCGCCATTTTCCTCGCATGGAAATGCAGATATAGCATTGGAAACATTGATGAATCATTCTACTTAACGATCCCGTACCGGCTGTTTATGGGCGATTCACTTTTCGCGCATGAATGGCATCTTTCACAGATGTCAGGCTTTTTAACGCTTCCCTTTGTGTCTCTGTTCGTTACGATGAACCAGGGAACGGAAGGCATCATTCTGGCAATGCGGTATTTCACAGTCTTTGTCCAATGCGCGCTTTCACTGTTTGCATACTGCCGCCTGCGGAAATACAGCTGGACCGGCGCAGCATGCGCCGCAATCAGTTTTATGGTTTATATTCCCTTCGGCATCATGGCCCTGTCCTACAATTCCATGGGCATCATGGCCCTGATTGCTATGGGATTGCTCTTCCTTCCCAATCAAAAGCATGACCGCATCGCCCTTTTTTTCGCAGGAATCAGTTTCTCGGCAGCAGTTCTGTGCTGTCCGTATCTGGCGTTCGTTTTTATGCTCTACCTGACTGCGGTTATCGTTTGGATGTGCCTGCCTGACTCCAAGCGAAGGAGCGCTGGGCCTGCTGCAGAGATTCTGTCTGTACGGCGCGCTTTGCCCTATTTTGTGGGAATTGTAACCGCAGCCGCCGCCTTTGTTCTGTTTATTTGCTCCAGAGCTTCCATCGACAGCATCATAGCGGCATTCCCGCATATCATGAACGATCCCGAGCATCCGGCAATATCCCTTCTCTCCAAGTCAATCCGTTTCCTGGGCGCAATACTAAAAGCCACCCCGCTTTGCAAATACCTGTATCCCCTTCTTTTCGCACTGTTTAGCATATGCCTGTTGGACAAAAGAAGAAAGGACCGTGGAGCGCTTTATTTCTTCATCGCCGCAATGCCCACATTGATCCTGATGGCAGATCACTACCGTACGCTGCACTATATCAATATGGTTATGTGGTCGGCCAACATCCTGGGGCTGTTCGTGTTTCTGCTCTCGAAAAAAAGAATCAGCCGCTTGTTGTTTCTGCTTTTCTGGATCCCGGGTATGGCATATTCCTTCTGCCTGCACCTGACGTCCAACCAAGCCTTTTATGCAATATCGTCCGCATCGAGCGTATCCCTCTTTGCAAGCATGGCAATGATTGCCGTGTTCACCGGCGAAATTGCCGGCGAAATCCGTCCAGGCTTTTTTAAGAAATGCGCCGCCGCGCTTGCCTGTATCCTGCTGGTCTTCCAGTTGGCCAGCCAGTTTGAGCTTCGCTACAGCAGCGTATTCTGGGACAGCGGCATGTCGAAACTGACGGTATCTCTGGACGAAGGCATTGAAGCAGGATTATATACATCCGAAGAACGTGCGGATTCTTACCGCCGCGGCCTGAAAGTGATCGACAAGGTAAAAGAACTCAATGTCCGAAAGGTTCTGTTTTTTTCCAAATCGACATGGATGTACCTGTGCGAGGATTTTGAGTTTGCAACCTATTCCGCATGGCTTTCCGGTGTGAATGAAAACGCCCTGGCTCGCTTGAAGGAATACTACAGCCTGCATCCGGATAAAACCCCGGATGCGGCATTCATTGATCTGGAAAACAAGGACATGGCTTTGCAGTTTTCCAAAGCATTCCACTATGAGCTTACACAGATCCATGATGGCTTTTTGCTGCGGAAAACAAGCGCGTCCCTGTAATCAATTCAAAAACCCTTCATCCGCTCTAAGCGAATGAAGGGTTTGCTTTATCTCAGAGGCTCACTTCCGGGAAAACACATGCTTCTTCCAGAAGTCCATAGCCGGTCCGAAGATCAGCGCCGCAATGATGGTGCCCTCGCGCAGGGTCCAGTCCTGCTTGAAGATCAGGGTGATGGCTACGCTGATAATCACCAGCACGATGTCGATTTTCTGGCGGAGCTTGCCCATGGTAGTGCCGATGCGCTCTGCAATCATCTGGATACAGCCTTCCATGGGCGTGCGCATCAGATGGGTTTCCAGCACCATGGTGCAGCCGAAGGCGCTCACCAGGAAGGCCAGCACGCATACGATCAGGCGCAGCGGATAGGCGGTGAAGGTCACGTTCTTCAGAACCGTGTACAGGAAGAAGTTCAGCACGGTGCCGCCCAGGGTGATGTAGAGCAGCTGCAATAGCTCGGTCTTGCGGAAGTCCTTCTTTTCAATGATGATCTGCCCCACAAAAAAGCTGCCGTGGAACAGCATGGAGAAGGTGCCCACCTTCATGCCGATCAGCGTGGCGATGGAGGTGATGGCGGCGTCCACCGGCAAAACGCCGATGCCCGCCTTGATGGCGAAGGCTACAGCACTGTAAACCAGCAGGATACCGAGAATTGTGGATGCAATCTTTTTAGGCATAATGCTACCCCTTTCCAATGCTTGCTTAAAACGCGTCTATGATACCACAAACGCGCTGAAAAATCCATACATTTTCCTTTGAAAACCATATTCTTATGGAAAACATACCCAACTTTTCCAAAAAGCCCACTTCCCATCATAAATTCCCCTTGCCTTTTTGCAAGTTTTGTGATAGAATAATATTTGTGTTGAAGCGCAACATGCTGATGTAGCTCAGTCGGTAGAGCGCATCCTTGGTAAGGATGAGGTCACCGGTTCAAATCCGGTCATCAGCTCCATAAATGCTGGAATCGAACGATTCCAGCATTTTTTGTTCCAAAAAGCCCAATCCTTTCCAGATGATTGAAAAAAGAAGCCGCATGTAGTAAACTATGAATCAGAAAAACAAACGGAGGAACAGCAAATGAGAAAGATCAAATGGGGCGTGCTGGGCACCGCTGGTATCGCACGCGGCTGCACCATCCCCGGCATGCAGCAGGCGGAAAACTGTGAAATGGTCGCCATCGCGGGCCGCAGCATGGAAAAGGCCGAAGCATTCCGCGCCGAGTTCGGCTTCCAGAGAGCCTATGACAGCTACGAAGCCCTGCTGGCCGATCCCGAAATTGAAGCCGTATACATTCCCCTGCCCAACGAACTCCACTGCGAATGGGCTGTGAAGGCGCTGAACGCCAAGAAGCACGTGCTCTGCGAAAAGCCCCTGGCGCCCACCCTTGAGGAAATCGAGCGCATGATCGCCGCCGCAGAGGAAAACGGCGTGCTGCTGATGGAAGCCTTTGCCTACCTGCACAGCCCCATCATCTCCGCCGTGAAGGCCGAGCTGGACGCCGGCGCCATCGGCGATGTGCTCTACATGGAATCCGCCTTCCTGACCTCCGACTATAACCTGAGCAACATCCGCATGCGCCGCGAGACCTTCGGCGGCTGCACCTACGACCTTGGTTGCTACTGCACCAGCCAGATTCTGTGGATGCTGGGCGAGGAACCGGACCGCGTACAGGCCGTTGCCCAGTTCTCCGACCAGAATATCGATATCCTCACCGCCGCTGTCCTCGGCTTCAAGAGCGGCAAGCGCGCCAGCTTCCAGTGCGGCATGCTGCTGGCCACCGAGCAGGATAAGCGCATCGACCGCTTCCAGATCCACGGCACCAAGGGCGCAATCAAGTCCGAGGTACAGTTCAACCAGGCGGGCGAGCTGAGCTACACCCTGATCACCGACGCCGGCGAACAGGTCAAGACCGTGACCGCACCCCAGAACTACCGCCTCGAGGTGGAACAGCTGGGCCGCTGCATCGCAGAGGGCGAAAAGCTGCATGTAAGCCACGAATTCACTCGCATGAATGCCCGCACTCTTGACAAGGTACTCAAGGAAATCGGCTATTGATGCACATAACAAAAGCTCCGAAACATGATGTTTCGGAGCTTTTTCTTTCCCTTACAGATCCTCGACGTAGGTCTCGGAGAACATGCAGTCAGAGAACTTCTCGGGCTTATGGTTGCAGTTATCGCCCATCATATCCAGGCCCCAACCCATGCCGACGTTTTCACCGGCATTGCGCAGCTGGTTGAAGCGGTAGAAGCCGATCTTCCACATATCACCCTCCTTGGGCGGGATGGGCTTGCCGTCTGCCAGGTCCTTCATGCCCTTCCAGGGAAGCACGATTTCCAGGCTCCAGCCCTTGTCGATATCGGAGTTATCGTTGAGGGTACCCTCCACGTGCACGGCGGTCTTCAGGCCCGGATAATCCCAGTGGATGAAGGCAAACTTATCTCCGCGGGGATGGGTGCCGGTCCAGAAGTGAGTGGTGGTGCGGTCATGGTTGCCGCCGAAGGAGCGGGCCTCAGTGGCCAGCAGGTCATACTCGGGGCGCTTGCTCCAGCCGTTCTTCACATATACGTCGCGCCAGATGTAGAACACTTCATAAACGGTATTCTTGGCGTTGACTTCCAGCTCGTAATAGGTATCGCCGTCGCCCAGGAAGATCTCCAGGTCGTTCTCGCTGAAGATGATGCTGTCGCGCTCTTCGAGCTGGCCGGTCACAAAGGGCTCCTCGGCCCAGAAGCCGATGTAGAGGTTTTCCTCGTCCCACAGGCACTTCACGCGGGTGTCAAAGATGACGGGCTCGCCGGAGATGAGGTCGATGAAACGATCGGACCAGGGCGCTTTATCCCAGATTTTGCCGTTCAGCTTGCCGTCGATTACGATGGGCGTACGGGTTTTGTAAATGGTATAGCGGGGTTTGGTCATTTGAAAGGCCTCCCTTAACTGTTCTTTTTTTATAATGATAGCATTGCAGGGGCGGGAATGTCAACAAACGTTTTCAGGCATCACTGCATGCAAAACCATACACACATCTTTTTCATATGAACATCAACCTATCTTTCTTATTCGCAGTACGCTTATAGTTTATCGTATACATATTATCAAAGCATTTCTATAAAAGAAAAAGACCTTGAAACTTACGTTTCAAGGCTTTGGTGCGGGAAACAGGACTTGAACCTGCACCGACTAAGCGCCGACTAGAACCTGAATGACCCCCTGGCGGGGGTCTGGGCACCGATTCAAAAGCCTTGAAACTACGCTGTTCTGGGT
>JAGBAU010000049.1 GCA_017938785.1 Clostridia bacterium | reverse complement strand
TTCGGAGATGGCGTCGCCGTGCAGACCAGCTTATACTTGACGCCCTTGAACTTGTCGAGGAAGGTTTGATATGTCTTGCTGCCAAAGCTGCGAAGCACGCTGGCCTCATCCAGGCAGGCCGTGCAGAACTGGCGCGGATCAATGTCCCCATCTCTCACGCGCTCATAGTTGGTCATGACAATCTCATCGCCAAAACCTGCAGCCTCTTCCATCGTGCGTACATACACCGGCGCAGGGTATCCAAGGATACGCTCAGCATCCCTGGCAAACTCCTGCTTTACCCCTAAGGGTAAAACGATCAGCGCCTTCGCATGAGCATGGCCATTGCTTCGCTCATGCTGCACAGTCAGGTGGCAGAACTCCAACTCCTGCACCGTCTTGCCCAGGCCAAAGGATTCAAACAGCGCACGCCTGCCACCGCGGCATGCCCACATCACAGCATCCTTCTGGTGCGGCAGTAGCGCCGGATTGATGGCAGCAGGATCTACATCGAAGCCGCTGGCCGGAGCGATGACCACCTTCCCCTTGAGGAAATCTGTGTAGGTCATACGCCACCTCCGCAATACTCCGGCAGATTCGCCCTGACCAGCGCCGCCGGGATCGGGGGACACACCGCATTGCCGCAGCGCGCCACCTGTTCTGACTTGGGATACTCCTTGCCGTCCGCATCCACGTCGATGATGTAATCAGCCGGGAATCCCTGTGCATCAAACAACTCACGCGGCGTCAGCATGCGCAGACCAATGTCAACGATCTGATAATCCTGCCCGTGTACAGTCACCAATCCTATCCGATCCTTTGCC
Source organism: Clostridia bacterium (assembly GCA_017938785.1). The sequence continues at coordinate 2,074 of JAGBAU010000049.1, read as the reverse complement.
GTGACTGTAGGTGCAGGTTTGTCGCAAGATGCAGAGCTGTCGCCTGAGCTGTAATACTTGATCAGAAATGCCTTGACTTCTGCAAAGTGTCCGATACCAGCTGTCACCGTATTGAGCGGCTGGTCAACAGGCTGCCCGTCACAATGGTTATTGAACTGCGTAATATGCACAGCACACATGGCATTGTGATCAATGGATTTAACCGTAGGCAGCGGCGCTTCCGTGCTGCTTCCTGTCACACCACCGTAATACTTGGAGATGAACGTAGATACCAGACCGTAACGATTGGACGCATCCACCGTACGAATAGGCTCATCAATATGCTGGCCGCGAACGTTATCGCCGGTCTGTTCATCGTGATACTGGATCAGATTGGGCGCAATCATCATGTGATGGCCGCCTGTCGTGATCGTTCCAATCGGATTGCGTGCATCGCTGCCGACCGCATTCTCGTTGTTGCACATCAAACACGGAGCCAGGATCGGTTCGCAAACACAATGCTCGGCTTTCGTTACTATCGTGCGAAGCGGCTCTTCTACGCTGTTCTGTCTACCATCGCCGCCAAAATTCGTCTGAGCAATGGAGACAATCATCGGCGTCACCACTCCCGTACCATGTTTAGCTGTGATGGTATCAAGCGGATCTTCAACCGCCTGTCCTCTGAAGTTATCGCCGCCGTGGTTTACCTGCACAATGAACGGACGCGGATTGTTGATGACAAACTTCATGATGCCGCGCGCAATCCTGCGCATGGTCTTCTCACTCAGCGGACGCACCGCACGGATTCCGTACTGCTTGAAGATCTCTTCGCTGGATGCAAAGATACTCGGGCAGGGCAGATTGAAATCCAGAACATCAGCAACAGGCTTCCACGGCTGCTTCAGTCCTGCTTCCACTTCCAGCGTTCCTGGCTCAGCATGCGTAGGCTCCGGCCATACAATCGGCTTGCCGTCACATCTGGCAATCAGGAAGAATCTCTTGCGGATCGTGGGCGCACCGTAGTCACAGGCACGAAGCAGGCGTGTTTCAACACGATACCCTTCGCGTTGAAGATGGCGGATAAATCGGCGGTATGTTTCACCGGCTCGTCTGGGATCTGGCCTGTTGTTCTTCTTGAGCGGCCCCCAGCTTTGGAATTCTTCGACGTTTTCCAGCATGATCACACGGGGATGCACATGCCTTGCCCACTTCACAGCAACCCAGGCAAGGCCGCGGATGTTCTTATCTACCGGCTTACCTCCCTTCGCTCTGCTGTGATGCTTGCAGTCAGGGGAGAACCAAGCCAGCGCAACCGGCCTGCCCTCGCATGCTTCGACCGGATCAACAGCCCAGACATCCTCGATGTAATGCTTGGTTGTCGGATGGTTTGCACGATGCATGGCGATAGCTGCCGGATCATGGTTGATTGCAATATCAACGCTTCGGCCAATGGCAATCTCAATGCCAGTAGATGCGCCGCCACCGCCGGCGAAGTTGTCCACGAAGATTTCATTTTTCATCGGCCGCCACGCTCCCATCAAACAAACTCTGCTGTCCTTCCACCTGTCCATCTGCTCTGTTCTTCCATGGCACACCAATGTAATCCAATACTTCTCCGAATCCCATATCATACATCCAGAAGTGCCACTCTTTCGGATTTCTTTCGCGCAGCCGGTCAAACCGATGCGGCCTCTTTTCCATGTGAATTCCGAAACAGCACAGGGAGCAGCCTGTCCTCTGCGCGCCTGTTGTCATCAGCTTTCCATCCTTGCCCTCAACGATCTGACCATATATCTCCGGGATGATCGAATCCAGATGAACATCAGAAAACTCCTGCCAATGCTCATGATACCAAGCATCCATTTCAAGAGTGAGCCGCAGCAGATCGTCGCGCATGAAGATCGCAAACGGAGCGCTGCGTTTCGTTCCCTTGCTGACATAGTTGCAGCCGTGAATCATCAGCGCTTTCTGCCTGCGCCCACCTTCAGAAGCCATCAGCCCCATGTAAGGAAAGCGCCCGCTCTCCTTGGCGTAATCGTTGCACGGTTTTTCCTTGAGGTAATAGCAGCATCTGTCGCTCACCTTGAACGGTGCC
>JAGBAU010000048.1 GCA_017938785.1 Clostridia bacterium | reverse complement strand
CTTGCGGCGGATCAGGTCCGCGCCGGAGAGCATGTTGCTCCACTGGTCATCGCCGCCGCACTGCAGCTTCACGCCGTAGCGGTGGTTCAGCTCCAGGAAGTCGTAGCTCTGCATCAGCATGTAGTTGAACTCCAGGAAGGTAAGTCCCCGCTCCAGGCGCTGCTTGTAGCACTCGGCGGTCAGCATGCGGTTTACGCTGAACAGGGCGCCGACGTCGCGCAGGAAGTCGATGTAGTTCAGGGTGCGCAGCCAGTCCGCATTGTTCACGATCACGGCGGCGTTGTCCTTGCTCTCATCGAAGTCCAGGAAGCGTTCCATCTGGGCCTTGATCTTGGCAACGTTGTTGTCGATGTCCTCAACGGTGAGCACCTTTCTGAGGTCGCTCTTGCCGCTGGGGTCGCCGATCATGCCGGTGCCGCCGCCCATCAGGGCATAGGGCTTGTGGCCGGCCTTCTGCAGGTGGGCCATGGCCATGATCGGAATGTAGTGGCCGATGTGCAGGCTGTCGGCGGTGGGGTCGAAGCCCACATAGAAGGGCACGCATTCATTTTCAAAGGCCTTGTACAGGTCCTCTTCAAAGGTGATCTGCTTTACAAAACCGCGCTCTTTCAAAAGATCCAGTGCATTCATGATTGTTTCACTCCATATATCTGTATTCGTTGTTTACGCTTTCAGGGCCTCGCCCAGGTTCTGCATGCCGGTGCGGATGTTCGCCGCTTCCTGCATGCTGAAGTTCAGGCGCAGGGTGTTTTCATGGCCGCCCTCGGGATAGAAATGAACTCCGGGCACGAAGGCCACATTCTTTTCAATGGCGGCGTTCAGCTTCTCCAGTGCGTTCATGCCCTCGGGAAGCTCGGCCCATACGAACAGGCCGCCCTCGGGGATGGTGTGCGTGGTGCCCTCGGGGAAGAACTTGAAGCCATCCAGCATGGCGTTCAGCTGCTCGCGGTACTCGCTTGAGATGCGCTTGAGATGCTCCGGAAGCAAACCCTTTTCGAGGTAGATCTCCACGATGGCCTGGTTGAGCAGGGGGGAATGCACATCCGCCGACTGCTTGCCGATGACCATCTTGCGCAATAGCTTTGCATCCGGCACGGCGGCTGCGCCCAGGCGCAGACCGGGGGAGATGTACTTGGAGAAGGAGGACATGTAAACCACCCAGCCCTCCTCATCGAAGGAGGAGATGGAGGGCAGCGCCTCGCCGGTGTAGCGCAGGTCGCGGTAGGGGTCGTCCTCGGCGATGACGAAGCCGTATTTGGCGGCCATCTGCGCCAGGGCCCTGCGGCGCTCCAGGGTCAGGGTGCGGCCGGTGGGATTCTGGAAGGTGGGGATGACGTACATCAGCTTGGGCTTGTACATCTTCACCAGCTTTTCCGCTTCCTCAACGATCACGCCCTGTTCGTCCATGGGCATGGCCACGAGCTTGGCGTTGTAGATGCGCATGGCCTGGATCGCGCCCAGGAAGGTGGGGCTTTCCACCAGGATCACGTCGCCGGGGTTGATCAGCGCCTTCAAAAGCAGGTCGAAGGCTTGAGAGCCGCCCTGTACGGGGAGAATATTCTCCGCCGTGCATTTTACCTGTGCGGTTTCCGAGAGGTATTTGGCAGCCTGTGCGCGCAGGCCCGGCAGGCCCTCGGTGGCGCCGTATTGCAGGATGTTTGCGCCGTAGCGGTCGAAGGCTTCACCCGCGATGGAGCGGATGACCTCCGGCTCCAGGGCGCGCATGCTGGGATTGCCGCCGGCGAAGGAAATCATGCCCGGCTTGCCCAGGAGCTTGAATATATCACGGATGGCGCTTCCGGTGATGCCCTTCATGTGCTCGGCAAAGTAGCTTTCGTTGAACTGCAAGGAAAAAAACCTCCTTGTCCGATACTTCCTATAAGGTATAAAGTACCACAGCCACCGGGCGCTGTCAAGCGAAAAAGCGCCTGGGAGGGAAAAAAGCGGGCCGGCCGCAATCAAAAACCACCCGCCGGAGCGGGTGGTTTTTGGAAGCAGCCCTTACATCTTGGTCAGGGCGGAGAGCTTCACATAGCCGATTGCGGAGCCGGATGCATTGGATACCAGCGCCTCGCTGCCCTTCTTGCCGACCACATAGATGGTGGTGCCGGCGGCCAGGGTGGCGGTGTAATACTGGTTCCTGGCCCAGGATGCGCGGGTGACGAAGCGGATATCGGTATCGCGGGTGGATACGCACTTCACCTTGTTGTCGAAGATGATGTTGCTCAGCTGGGCATAGCCGGTTTTGCCGTTGTAGCTGATCTTGGCCCAATCGCCGGAGATGGCCTTCACCTTGAAGGAGGTGCCACGGACCAATGCGCCTGCGGCCTGCTTGCTGCTGTTATAAACGGTCATGGTGTTGGTCAGAACCTTTGCACCATAGGAGGCAGCCATTGCAGAGGAGCACAGCATAACGGCAACCAGTGCCAGAATGAGGATGGATTTGAACATCTTGCGCATAAGTCATTTTCCTTTCGAAGCGGGGGAATCGCGTTATTTCGTCAATAATCAGACTCGTTCCTCACGAATCTTAACTTTATTGTACCCTTCTGTCGAAATAAAGTCAAGATGCAAATGGAGGTAAATCTATCCAAATCCGAAAAAATTTTACTGGAAATCATGGATCTCCACGAAGGTGGGTTCGTGGTGCACGGCGGGCAGGAAAACATCGAAAAAATCCTTTGAATCCATCACCAGGGTCTGGGTGTTGTCGCAGGGATGGAAGGCGATTTTTCCGATTTCCCGAAGGCCGGTATCCACCAGCAGGCGCACCTGGTTTTCTCCGTCGAACAAAAGGCCCATGGGGCTCACCGCACCGGGATGCACACGCAGCAGCGCCTGCATCTGTTCTTCTGTTCCGAAGCTCAGCCGGGAGGAAGCGACCTGCTTGCTGATATCCGAAGTGCGGAAGCGCGCCTCCGGGCGCACCAGGCACAGGTAGAAATTCTTCTGGTTCTTGGTGGTCAGGAAGTAGTTCTTGGCGGTCACGCCGCCCAGGCTCTTGTCATTCTCCAGGCAGTCCTCGATGGTGCGTGCGGGGGCATGCTCCATGGAGGCATATTTTATGCCCAG
>JAGBAU010000047.1 GCA_017938785.1 Clostridia bacterium | reverse complement strand
TCCGCCCCTTCCTGCTGGGCAATGATGAAACCCTGGGAGTACACGCCGTACATAACGCCACCTTCGCCGTCATCACCGGTCCCGTGGGCGCCTACTATGCAGAGGGCATCAACCCCGTTTCCATCATGATCGAGGACGAGGATGTTCGCGCGGTTCGCGGCGGCACCGGCTATGCCAAGTGCGGCGGCAACTACGCAGCTTCCAACCGTGCCGGTGAGCGCGCCGCCCAGAAGGGTTACAGCCAGGTTCTGTGGCCGGACGGCGTTGAACGCAAGTACATCGAAGAAGTCGGCGCCATGAACGTCATGTTCAAGATCAACGGCGAAATCGTCACCCCCGAGCTCTCCGGCTCCATCCTGCCCGGCGTCACCCGCAAGAGCTGCATCGAGCTGCTCAAGTCCAAGGGCTACAACGTATCCGAGCGCCAGCTCTCCATTGACGAGCTTGAAGCCGCCATGGACAACGGCACCCTGGAGGAAGCCTGGGGCTGCGGCACTGCTGCCGTCATCTCCCCCATCGGTAAGCTCGCCTACAAGGATAAGGTCATCACCATCAACAACGGCCAGATCGGCGAAGTGACCCAGATGCTCTACGATACCCTGACCGGTATCCAGTGGGGCAAAATCGAGGATACCTTCGGCTGGATCGTACCTGTCTGCTAAAAATGCCGTGCCCCTGAAACCGCATTTTTACGGCTTCAGGGGTTTTTTGCAGGCTAGTTTAACAAAAATATTTTTGTAAATCGAATTATTTGAGGTGTATTCCGCATGCAGAATGTTTATCTGAGTGACATTACCATGAAGCTCGCGGACAGCTCCGCTGGCTTTTCGCTGAGCTTCCGTGAAAAAATCGAGCTGGCGAAGCTGCTGGACCGTCTGAATGTTTCCGTTATCGAACTCAGTCCCATCAAAAACCGCAAAATCGACAGCCTGCTGATCAAGTCCATCGCCACCGCCGTGAAGCATGGCGCCGTGGCCGTGCCGGTTTCCCAGGATCCCGAGAGCATTGAAATCACCTGGGCCGCACTGAAGGATGCAAAAAAGCCCCGCCTACAGCTGAAGGCCCCCATGAGCCCGGCCCAGATGGAGTATTTCTGGCACAAGAAGCCCGATAAGCTTCTGGAAGCCATCCGTGATCTGATCACCCGCTGCCGCGCACTGTGCGCCGATGTGGAATTCATCGCCGATGACGCCTGCCGTGCCGAGCGTAGCTTCCTGTACCAGGCAGTCAAGACCGCCATCGAAGCCGGCGCCACCGCTGTCACCCTGTGCGACGCCGCAGGCCTGATGTTCCCCGAAGAATTTGCGGCATTCGTAAACGATGTGAAGGCTGCCGTTCCTCAGATTGAAAGCATTCGTCTGGGCGTTCTGTGCTCCAACGCACTGTCCATGGCCGGCGCATGCGCCATGGCCGCAGTGCGCGCAGGCGTTCAGGAAGTAAAGGTCGCCTCCTATGCAGGTGAGGAAATCACCCATCTGAGCGAGTTTGCCGCCATCCTGCGCGGACGCGGCGACGAGCTGGGCATCTGCTGCGACCTGCGCCATGCGGAAATCAAGCGCATCACCAGTCAGATCGAGCGCGTATGCGCCGCTGCCCGCAACCAGAATGCCCCCTTCGGCAGCGCTCAGGACAAGAGTGAAACCAGCAACATGGTGCTCTCCGAGCACGACGACCGCGCCGCCGTACTGGCCGCCGTGGAAAAGCTGGGCTATGATCTCTCCGAAGAGGATGCAGCCAAGGTCTACGATGCATTCAAGTCCATTGCAGCCAAGAAGGGCACCGTGGGCGCCCATGAGCTGGACACCATCGTCGCCAGCGCTGCACTGCAGGTTCCCCCCACCTACCGTCTGAGCCACTACGTCATCAACTGCGGCAACATCATCTCCGCCAGCGCCCATATGAAGCTGACCAAGGGCGAGGAAATCCTGGAAGGCATCGGCCTGGGCGACGGCCCCATCGACGCCGCATTCACCACCATCGAGCAGATCCTCGGCCGCCACTACGAGCTGGACGATTTCCAGATCCAGTCCGTCACTGAAGGCCGCGAGGCCATGGGCGAAACCATCGTCCGCCTGCGCTCCAACGGGAAGCTCTATTCCGGACGCGGCATCTCCACCGACATCGTGGGCGCCAGCATCCAGGCCTACCTGAGCGCGCTGAACAAAATCGTTTATGAGGAGGCGGAAGCATGAAGCTCTCTTTCTCCACCCGCGGCTGGGAAAGCTGTTCCTGGGAAGAGCAGCTGCTGACCGCCAACGAGATGCACTTTGACGGCATTGAAATGTACAATGCCCACAAGCATCCCGAGCTCTTCGACAAGAGCGGTCCCTTCCACAAATATGCCATCTCCGCTACCGTGCGCAGTCTGAACGATCAGAAGCTGACCATCCCCTGCCTGGATTCCAGCTGCGACCTGTCCCTGGAAGGTGAGGATGAGCTTGCGTCCATCCGCAGCCTGATCTCCCTGGCCAGCGACCTGCGCGTTGCCTGCGTGTGCGCCTTCGCGTCCCAGGATGCCGAGGAAACCGTGCGCGCCAACATCACTTCCCTGCTGCCCTACGCCGCAGAGAAGAACGTGGTGCTGCTCGTCAAGACCAGCGGCATCTACTCCGATACCGCACGCCTGCGCGACCTGCTCAACGCCTTCGCCTGCGACGAGCTGGCCGTTCTGTGGGACATGCACCACACCTACCGCGATCACGGCGAATCCGCTGCCAAGACCATCGAGAACCTGGGCGCCTACGTCCGCCATGTGCACCTGCGCGACAGCGACGATGCCGATACCTACAACCTGATCGGCGAGGGCAGCATGCCGGTCAAGACCATGATCGCCGCCCTGTCCTCCATCAACTACGACGGCTTCGTTTCCCTCGAATGGAAGCCTGAATGGATGGAAGACCTGCAGGACCGCGAGGTCATCTTCCCCCACTTTGTCAACTACATGAGCCGCTTCGAGAACACCAAAACCATGAAGAAGCCGCTCTATTACAGCAAGCGCGGCAAGGGCCAGTACATCTGGAAGAAGGACGCGCTGATTGAAACCACCTTCCCCAAGGTTCTGGACCGCATGTGCGAGGAATTCCCGGATCAGCTGGCCATCAAGTACACCACACTGAACTACACCCGCACCTATTCCGAGTTCCGCGATGACGTGGACGAATTCGCCCGCGCACTGATCGCCCTGGGCGTCAAGCCCGGCACCCATGTATCCATGTGGGCCACCAACCTGCCCCAGTGGTACATCGCCTTCTGGGCAACCACCAAGATCGGCGCGGTTCTGGTCACCGTGAATACCGCCTACAAGATTCACGAGGCCGAATACCTGCTCAGGCAGTCCGACACCCACACCCTGATCCTGGAAAAGAGCTACCGTGACAGCGATTACCAGCAGATCATCAACGAGCTCTGCCCTGAGCTGCAGGAGACCAAGGTAGGCCAGAGCCTGCATGCACACCGCCTGCCCTTCCTGCGCAACGTCATCACCCTGGGCTTCAGCCAGAGCGGCGCAATGACCTGGGACGAAGCGCTGGAGCGCGGCAAATCCGTGCCCGTAGAGGAAGTATGGCGCCGCGCCGCACAGGTATCCCCCCATGACGTGTGCAACATGCAGTACACCTCCGGCACCACCGGCTTCCCCAAGGGCGTCATGCTCACCCACTACAACGTGGTCAACAACGGCAAGTGCATCGGCGACCGCATGGACCTCTCCACCGAGGACCGCATGATGATCCAGGTGCCCATGTTCCACTGCTTCGGCATGGTTCTGGCCATGACCGCATCCATGACCCATGGCGTCACCATCTTCCCGCTGCCCTACTTCAGTCCGAAGCCCGCCCTGGCATGTATCCATCAGGAACATATCACTGCCTTCCACGGCGTACCCACCATGTTCGTGGCCATGCTGGAGCATCCGGACTTTGAAAAGACCGATTTCAGCTACATCCGCACGGGCATCATGGCCGGTTCCCCCTGTCCCATCTCCAAGATGCAGGACGTGGTGAACAAGATGAACATGAAGGAAATCACCATCGTGTACGGCCAGACCGAAGCCTCCCCCGGCTGCACCATGTCCTCCACGGACGACAGCCTGGAGGTTCGCGTGGGCACCGTCGGCCGTGCACTGCCCGAAATCGAATGCCGCATCATCGACCCGGAGACCAACCAGGAGCTGCCGGTGGGCGAAATCGGCGAATTCGTGGCCCGCGGCTACAACATCATGAAGGGCTACTACAAGATGCCCCTGGCCACCCGCTCCGCCATCGATGAGGACGGCTGGCTCCACACCGGCGATTTGGCCTGCAAGACCCCCGAGGGCAACTACCGCATCACCGGCCGCCTGAAGGACATGATCATCCGCGGCGGCGAGAACATCTACCCCAAGGAGATTGAGGAATTCATCTATACCCATCCCAAGGTTTCCGATGTGCAGGTCATCGGCGTGCCCGATGAGAGCTACGGCGAGGAAATCATGGCC
>JAGBAU010000046.1 GCA_017938785.1 Clostridia bacterium | reverse complement strand
GATTGCGGCGCTCAAGTGGGCTTCCTATCCGGGTTACAGCGAGCATCAGCTGGGCCTTGCGGTGGATATTAATTCCGCCGATCAGGAAAATTGCAGCAACGACCGCGTTTGGGACTGGATGAAGCGCAATTGCCAGAATTACGGCTTCATCTGGCGGTATCCCGGCGTGAAGAGCGATATCACCGGTATTTCCAATGAGGATTGGCATTTCCGCTACGTGGGTAAGGAAGCTGCCGTCTACATCATGAGCAACCGGCTGTGCCTGGAGGAATACCTTCAGCAGCAGTATGGTATTGAATGAACAAAAGGGAACGCAGAGCGCGTTCCCTTTTGTGTATGAAAAACCAACCTCCAATCCATAATAAGCCAAAAGGAGGTTGAAGTATGAATCTTTCCCAGAGCAAGACCCTTGAAAACCTGATGAAGGCATTTGCAGGCGAATGCCAGGCCCGTACCCGTTACTATTTTGCGGCAAGCAATGCAAAGAACGAAAAGCTGCCGGTGATTCAGCGCGTGTTTGAATATACTGCGGACCAGGAATATGAGCATGCAGGCGTGTTTTACAAACATATGCGCAAAGCGGGTGTGGAAAATGTGAACATCAGCGGCGGCTATCCCATCGATCTGAATACCGATAGTCTGTCCCTGCTGCGCTATGCCCAGCACAATGAAAACGAGGAGCACCATATCGTCTATCCCGAATTCGCAGCCATTGCCCGGGAGGAGGGCTTCCAGGAAATCGCCCTGAGCTTCGAGAACATCGCCAAGATTGAACAGAGCCACGGCGAACGCTTCGCCCTGCTGGCCAACTGGATGGAGAGCGGCAAGCTGTTTGCAAACGATGGACAGAAGACCCGCTGGGTGTGCCTGAACTGCGGCAATATCATTGAGGCTGCCGAGGCGCCGAAGATGTGCCCCGTTTGCCAGCATGAACAGGGCTACTACATCCGCGAGGAATATGCGCCCTTCGCCCGAGGATAAATCCATTCCCGACGGAAAATTCCGCCGGGAGTTTTTCTTGCCAGAAAGGCTGGACTGTATTAAAATGGTTGCAGTAAGCTTTACCGGAGGAAGAAACCTTGGCAAATGATTTCCGCTCCGCCCGTTTCTGGGCGGCTGAATTGATTGAAAGCGCATTGTTCGAGGGCGCACATGCTGTAGACGCCACCCTGGGCAACGGCCATGACGCCCTGTGGCTGTGCGGGCTTGTTGGAGAAACGGGGCATGTGTACGGCTTTGATGTGCAGGCCGAAGCTGTGGAGAGAAGCCGTGCACGTCTGGCGGAAGCAGGCGTGGAAAACCGTGCTGATCTTATACTGGACGGTCATCAGAATATGCGCAGCTACGTGGATGCGCAAAGCGCCGATGTGGTGATGTTCAACCTGGGCTGGCTGCCCGGCGCGGCCCACGGCGTGACCACCCAGACGGCCACAACCCTGCAGGCGGTGAATGCTGCGCTGGAGGTTTTGAAGGAGGAAGGGCTGCTCACCATCTGCATCTATCCCGGCCATGAGGAGGGCGCGCGGGAGCGGGAAGCCCTGCTCGACTGGGCAAAGAACCTGGATGAACGGGAATATGATACCATGCTGCGCTGCTATCTGAACCAGAGCGGTGATCCGCCGCTGCTGATTGCGGTGAAGAAGAACAAAAGGAGATGCAGAAAATGAAGCTGATCGATGCGGGCAAGCGCTTTTATAAGGGAAATACCCATGCACATACCACCCTCAGCGACGGCCGCCGTACGCCGGAGCAGGTGAAGAAGATGTTCAGTGAAAACGGCTATGATTTCCTGGTCATCAGTGATCATTGGCATACTGTGCCCACGGAGAAGTATGGCGATATGCTGGTGCTCTCCGGCATGGAATTTGATTATATGCTTTCCACCCAGGCGCTGCATGTGGTGGGCGTGTTTCCGAATGCGGAGGCGGTACAGGGATTTTCCCGCGGCAGGATGGATTACCAGATGCTGATTGACGCCATCAATGCCCGGGGCGGTGCGGCGATTGCGGCGCATCCGGCATGGTCGCTGAATACGCCGGAATTCCTGAAGAGCCTGAACGGTATCTGCGCCGTGGAGGTCTACAACAGCTTTTCCGGTGAACCCTGGAACGCAGCCCGCGCGGATTCCAGCCAGATTCTGGACGTGGCGGCGGCCAATGGATGGGTGGTTCCCCAGGTGGCTGCGGATGACTGCCATTTCTACGAAGGAGAAGAATTGAAATCCTACATCATGCTTCAGGCGGATGAACTGACCCCGGAGGGCGTAATTGCGGCGCTGAAGGCAGGTTCCTTCTATGCAAGCCAGGGCCCGGAGATTCTGGATGCACAGATCGAGGGGGATGAATTGATCCTGCACACTTCCCCGGTGTGCATGTGCACCTTTGCTTCCAATCTGGTGTGGGTGGACGGCCGCTGTCGTGTGGGAGAGAACATGACCGAACATGTGTGTCCCCTGCACAGGGCGGAGGGCGAAACCTATATCCGCTGCGAGATCACGGATGATAAGGGCAGGAAAGCCTGGCTGTCCCCGGTGAAACTGTAAAAGAAAAACGCTCCTTTCGGAGCGTTTTTCTTTTACAGCAATACCAACTGGTAGATCAGGTTGATGACCGGCATGGTGATGATGCACAAGAGCATGGTGATGATATTCACCGTGGCGGCGATTTCAGGGTCGCTGTTGTACACCTGGGCCAGGTTTGTGACGGTGGTGGCGCTGGGCGCGGAGGCGGCCAGCAGGGTGATCATCATCACATCGGGGCCGGAGGCCAGGCGGGTGAGGCCGGTGAGCTTCAATGCCAGGATCAGCAGCAGGGGATAGACCAGCAGGCGCATGGCGCAGATCAGATAGGCGTGCTTCTGGGAAAAAATTTTCTTCAAATCCGCGCCGCCGATGAGCATGCCGGTGAGCAGCATGCTGATGGGGCCGATGATGCCGCCCAGCGAATCGCAGGTGGAGGCGATCATGCCCGGCAGCCTGATGCCGGTGATGAAGAAGGTAAGACCCAGCAGGGTGCAGATCACATTGACATTCAGGAAGATCTTCTTCAGGTCAAACCTGCCGCCGTTTGCGACCACCATTCTGCCGTGGGTCCAGACCATCAGGGTTTGCACGCATACATAGGGGCAGGCGAAGAATACCATCTCCTCGCCGAATACCGAAAGCACCAGCGGCAGGATCAGGTTACCGCAGTTGGGATATTCCATGGAGAGCTGCTCGATGGGCCGAAGCTTCAGGGGCCTGCGCAGCAGCAGCGTGGTTGCGATAAACACGGCGTGGGCCAGCGCCGCGGCGGCGATCATCGCCAGGAAATCGTGCAGGCGTTCGGGCGTGCATTCAATCTGGAAGGCGTCGATCACCATGCAGGGAATGACCACATACATGCAGATCATGGCCAGTATGCGGCTGTCCGTGGATTTCACCAGTTTCAGCTTCACCAGCATAAAGCCGCAGAACATCATCAGGAACATCACTGCGATTTTCTGGGCCAGAAGCAGGCTCAATTCCATGCGTTTTCACTTCCGTTCAGTTGGTATAGAGTTGATAGAGCTTTCTGTACATGCCGTGTTCCCTGGCCATCAGCGCCTCGTGGGAACCCTGCTCCACGATGCCCTCATCGGTGAGCACCAGGATTTCGTCGGCATTGCGGATGGTGGTGAGGCGGTGGGCGATGGTGAAGGTGGTGCGGCCGTGCATCAGCTTTTCCAGGGACTGCTGCACGATGCGCTCGGATTCGTTGTCCAATGCGCTGGTGGCTTCATCCAGGATCAGGATGGGCGGATTCTTCAGGAACACGCGGGCGATGGAGATGCGCTGCTTCTGTCCGCCGGACAGGCGGGTGCCGTGCTCGCCTACGTAGGTGTCGTAGCCATTTTCCAGCTCACAGATGAAATCATGGGCGCCGGCCAGCTTGGCGGCTTCGATGATTTCCTCCCGGGTTGCGCCGGGCTTGCCGTACTCGATATTCTCCAGAACGCTGCCGGAGAAGAGGTATACATCCTGCTGTACCACGCCGATGTGGCTTCTGAGGGACTTCAGGGTGAAATCCCGCACATCCCTGCCGTCGATGCGGACGGAACCCTCGTTCACATCGTAGAAGCGGGGAATCAGGCTGCACAGGGTGGTCTTGCCGCCGCCGGAGGGGCCGACCAGGGCCACGCTCTCGCCGGGCTGCACGTTCAGGGAAATATCGCTGAGCACATTCTCCAGTCCCTCGCCGTAGGCGAAGCGCACGTGATCGAATTCGATGCGGCCGGTCACGTTCTTAAGCTCCACAGCGCCTTCCTTTTCGCGGATGGTGGGCTGCTCGTGAATCACCTCGTCAAAGCGCTCGAAGCCGGTCATGCCGCGCTGGAACATTTCGGTGAATTCCACGAAGCGGCGGATGGAGGTGAGCAGGGTCTGCACATACAGAAGATATGCCACCAGGTCCGGCGCGGAAATCCTGCCGTTCAGCATGAACACTGCGCCCAGGATGACCACCAGAATGTACATCAGGCCGTCAAACAGGCGGGTGACGGAATGGAAGCCCGCCATATTGAAGTACATGCCCTTCTTGATCTTCAGGAACATGGCGTTGCGGCCGGCGAATTTTTCCTTTTCAATATCTTCGTTGGCAAAGGACTTCACCACGCGGATGCCGGACAGGCTGTCCTCTACCCGGGCGTTCAGTTCGCCCAGTTCGTGGCGGGAATCCTTGAAGCTGCGGCGCATGCGCTTGGCAAACTTGTTGGAGAAGAACACCATCAGCGGCAGCGCAGCAAATACGATCACCGTCAAAAGCACGCTGGACTGGCACAGGATGACGAATGCGGCCGCCACCTTCAGCACCACGATCAGGGCCTCTTCGGGCATGTGGTGGGCGAATTCGGTGATGTCGTTCAGGTCGCTGGTGATGCGGCTCATCAGCTGACCGATCTTGGTGTGATCATAGAAATCATGGGACAGGGCCTGGTAGTGGGAGAACAGATCCTTTCGCAGGTCTGCTTCCATCTGGGATGCCATGATGTGGCCCACGGACTGCATGAAATAGTAGCTGGCCGTGTCGATGATTCTGAGCACCAGGTAGGCTGCGCCCAGCCTGAGCACGATGGACAGGGTGAGGGCTGCTGCACCGCCGGTGGCAGCGTTGGTAATGTAGCGCACGATCAACGGCAGAACCAGATCGCAGACGGTGGTCAGCGTGGCGCAGAACAAATCCAGCACCATCACGCCCATGTAGGGCTTGAAATAGGGAGCCAACCTGCGCAGCAACTGGAAGGTTGAGCGGGAAGCGGTTTTATTTTGCATGGAAGGGTTTCCTCCGGGTTGTGAAATCATACCTTTCATCATAGAAGGAAGCACGGCCGGTGTCAAGTGCAAACGGGCGCATTTTCGGCAAATTTCCCGCTCTTGACAAGCTGCGTCCGTTTCTCTACAATAAATAGAAGAGGTGAGAAGGATGGCGTCCGGCCTGCGTGCAAAACTGAACGCGATCAACGCCGCCGCTCCGAGGGTGGAAAAAAAGCCCTTGCGCGCGGGCGGTGTGGCTGTCTATGGCGATCGCCGGGCTGCGGATGAACGCCTGTTTCATCTGGATGCCGACGGCCTGCGCCGCATCGGCTGGCAGGGCCGTCCCTTCGATATACGAAAATGCCTGTTCCTGGATACGGAAACCACCGGCCTCTCCGGCGGCGCCGGCACGGTTGCCTTCCTGGTGGGCGTGGGCTTCATCGAGGATGACCGCTTCGTGGTGGAGCAGTACCTGATGAAGGATTACGCCGATGAGGCGGAGATGCTGGACAGGCTCTCCCGGAGAATGGAAGGCTTTGATTCCGTATGTACCTTCAACGGAAAGAACTTTGACCTGCCGCTTCTGTCCACCCGCTTTACCATGTGCCGCATGCGTGAGAAATGGCGGGATTTGGAGCAGATCGATCTGCTCTATCCGTCCCGGCGCACGTGGAAGCTGCGCATCGGCTCCTGCAGATTGTCCCGGCTGGAGGAATTCATCCTGGGCCAGGGCAGGGAAGGGGACCTTCCCGGAAGCGAAGTGCCCCAGCGTTACTTTGACTACCTGAAGTGCGGGGATATGGGCCTGCTGGAGGACATCATCGCCGCCGGCTGCGACCGGCTG
>JAGBAU010000045.1 GCA_017938785.1 Clostridia bacterium | reverse complement strand
TGATAGTAGCCGTCGTGCCAGACCTCGGCGGTCTTTTCAGGATTGCGGTAGTAGCCGGTGAACAGGCCGCAGGGCACGCCGTTCTTCACATTGATGACGATCTCACCGGTTTCACCAACGGCCACGGGATTGCCGTCCGGATCCACAACGCTTACATCGTAGATGGGCGCGGGCTTACCCATGGAGCCGACCTTATGGGGCGCGCCGATCATGTTGCCGATGATCATCGTGCTTTCGGACTGGCCGAAGCCCTCGTAAATCTGCAGGCCGGTCGCCTTTTCGAACTGGCGGTAAACCTCGGGGTTCAGGGCCTCGCCGGCGGTGGTCATGTGGCGCACGGAGGAGAAATCATACTTGGAGATGTCCTGCTTGATCATCATGCGCAGCATGGTGGGCGGCGCGCAGAAGCTGGTGATGTGGTAGCGGGCAAACATGGGCAGGATGTCCGCTGCATCGAAGCGGTCAAAGTCGTATACGAATATGGCGGCTTCGCACAGCAGCTGGCCGTACATCTTGCCCCACATGCTCTTCGCCCAGCCGGTATCGCTGATGGTGAAGTGCAGGCCGTTGGGATCGGCATGATGCCAGAACTTCGCGGTGTGGAAGTGACCCAGGGCGTACTTGTGGTTGTGCGCCGCGATCTTCGGATAACCGGAGGTGCCGGAGGTGAAGAACATCAGCAGCATATCATCGCCGCCGGGCGCATCGGCCTTGCGCTCGTAATGGGAGGAATACAGGGTATATTCCTCGTCAAAGGTGCGCCAGCCCTCACGCTTGCCGTTTACGATGAGCTTGTGCTTGAGCTCGGGACACTTCTCGGCCGCCAGGTCCACCTGATGGGCGGTATCGCCGTCGGCAGTGCAGATGATGGCGGTTACGCCGGCGGACTGGAAGCGGTAGGTAAAGTCCTTCTCCAGCAGCTGGTTGGTGGCGGGAATCGCGATGGCGCCCAGCTTGTTCAGGCCCAGCATTGCATACCAGAACTGGTAGTGGCGCTTGAGCACCAGCATGACGCGGTCGCCCTTCTGGATGCCCAGGGACTTGAAGTAGTTGGCGCACTGGTTGGATGCGCGCTTCATATCCTTGAAGGTGATGCGGCGCTCCGTTTTCTCCCTGGATACATGCAGCATGGCAAGCTTCTCGGGCTCACGCTCAGCAACTGCATCGATCAGGTCGAAGGCGAAGTTGAAGTTTTCGTGGTTTTTGAATTCGATCTTTGTGGGCGTGCCGGTTTCGGTGGTTTCCACATCGATATACTTATGCCACACGCGCTCCTGTTCGTAGGAATCCGTCTGTACAAGCGCGCCGCTCTGGATGCTGGGGCGTGCGCTGAGCTCCGGAACGGGTTCGCCGGAGGGGTTCAGCACGATTGCATAGAACAGGCAGTTCTTGCCGCCGACGGCCACCATGCCGTGGGGAGCCTTGGAATCGTAGTAGATGGAATCGCCGGGATTGAGCACCACGCTGTGCTCGCCCACCTGAACCTTCAGCTGGCCTTCGATTACGATATCGCATTCCTGGCCTTCATGGGTGGTGAGCTCAATATCGCCGAACTCTGCCTCGCGGTTGTAGGTCACCTCAACATACAGCGGCTCAGCAATACGGTTGCGGAAGGATGCGGCCATGTTGTAATAGACCATGCCATGGGCTTCCTCGATGCGCTGGCCTTCGCCCTTGCGGGTTACGGTGAAGGACTGCAGCTTCGGGCTGGAGCCCTGGATGATGTCCGTTACGTCAACGCCGAATACCAGCGCGCAGCGATAAATAAATGCAAACGCAAGGTCCGACCGGCCGGATTCACAATCGAGATATTCTTCGGGGGTGACGTCGGTCTTCGCCGCCATTTCGGCAATGGTATAACCCTCAATTTCGCGCAGTTCACGAATACGATGGGCCATTTCCTGGATCTTAAAATTCAAACCTGAGATCTGAGCCATAATCCATCCTCCTTCGATACATGGAGCAAACAAAAACGCCCGCCCCAAAGACATTTTCTTTGAGACGAGCGTGTAATTTACACAGCCCGCGGTACCACTCAAATTGCAGCGGTTTGCTGCCCCTCTTAGGCTCCAACAAGCCCTATGCATTCACGCAGCAATCACGGGAAGGTTCTACTTGCTATCGCTTTCTTCCTTCCAGCTCAGAAGCTACAAACGTTTGAGTTCATATCTGATGGCTTGCACCGGCCGCCACTTCTCTGAAGAACGAATCTCAACGCCCTCTTCATCATCGCTTTTGAAATTCAATTTTAACTCAGTATATAGGATTCACTCCTGTTTGTCAAGCGCCGAAAATACAAAGTTTTGCCGCAAGTTTTTGTGCGAATTCACTTCCGTTCCCGGCGTTCGGGGATGGAGAGATCCACATCCGGCGAATCCACGGTGATGCCGTCCAGCAGGATCAGCTTTTCGGCGATCAGGCGGGTGAAACCGCCAAGGATAGCCGTGGTGAAGATGATATCGTTGGTCTGGCTGCCGTCCTCATTTTCATCCTGCAGGATGGGCTGGGCGGCGATGCGCATCTGGTCGATGAAGTACTCTGCGGTAAGGCGGTGCCTGTGCGCATAGGAGGAATACACCCTTTCCATCTCCTCCTCACCCATGCCCAGCGGAATGATGGACTGGATGGTTGCGATGCTCAGGGTCTGCTTCAGCGTGCAGATCATGATCAGATAGGCGATGTGCACCCGGAAATACTTCTTGTTCTTGGGCTCCGGAATGATTTTCATGCGCACATAGTTGTTGATGGTTGCAGCCGTAATGATGCGGTCGCTCTTGATCTCCGGCGGCAGGTAATCCAGATATTCCGTCAGCAGACCGATCACCTGGTCCATGTACAGGCCGAAATCCGGAATGCGTTCCCATTCCGGCAGATGGAAGTTATACAAATATTTCTCCCAGCGTCGCAGCTTTGCAGCCACCACTTCCCGATCAAATCTCATGCTCTGTACTCCTCTTGAACGTTTTGTAGATTATATCACATTCCGCTGATTTCTTCAAGCAGATATTGCCAGAACTTAAATTGACATATTTACGCATATGTGCTAATATAATATCTAATATTAGATGTAGTAATATTGATTAAATCAACAACTAAGGAGCGAAATATGAATCTTTTCAAGGCGGTATACTGCCGTTCCCAGCAATTTGTGTTTAAGGTAGCCATCCCCTTTCTGCCCTATCGTTCTCCTATTCTTCTGCAAAGCGTTCAGGAAGTGCCCGGCATGCTTCAAAAGCGCGGGCTTTCTCGGGTATTGATCGTGACCGACAGGGGCATCCATTCCTGCGGCGTCATCGAACCCCTGAAGCGTGCCCTGGAAAGGGAAGGCGTATTCTACATCGTATTCGATGAAACCGTACCCAACCCCACCATTGCAAACGTAGAAAAGGCACGCAGCATCTATCTGGAGAACAAATGTGAAGCGCTGATCGGCTTCGGCGGCGGTTCTGCCATGGACTGCGCCAAGGTCGTGGGTGCGCGTATTGCAAGGCCCCGCAAGAATGTGCAGAAAATTCGCGGCCTGTTTAAGATACTCAAGCGCCTGCCCTTCACCCTCGCCATTCCCACAACAGCCGGCACCGGCAGCGAAACCACCGCCACTGCGCTGATCACCGACGGCGACACCCATCACAAATTCACCATCAACGACCTTTCTCTGATTCCCCATGCGGCGGTACTCGACCCGGAGGTCACCCGCAGCCTGCCTCCCCACATCACCTCAACAACAGGCATGGATGCGCTGACCCATGCTGTGGAAGCCTACATCGGCCGGTCCACCGTAAAATCCACCCGTGCCGACGCCATCCGCGCCGTGGAGCTGATTTCCCGCAACCTTGAAAACGCCTACCGCAACGGCGACGATATGGAAGCACGCAGGAACATGCTTCTGGCGTCCTTCTATGCAGGCCGTTCCTTCGCAAAATCCTATGTTGGCTACTGCCATGCCGTCGCCCACACCCTCGGCGGAACCTACAACACGCCCCACGGTCTGGCAAATGCAGTTCTTCTCCCCTATGTACTTGATGCCTATGGAAGCTGCGTGTATAATAAGCTCAAACGATTGGCCATCGCAGCAGGCGTCGCCAATGACAGAACGTCTGCCGAAACGGCAGCGAAGGCGTTCATCGATATGATCCGCAGGATGAATGCGGATATGAAGATACCCGAAAAACTGCCGGGCATCCGCCGCGAGGATATCCTTGCCATGTCCACCAAGGCAGAAAAGGAAGCCAATCCCTTCTATCCCGTTCCCAGGCTCATGACCCGCAGGGAACTTGAACAGTTCTACTATGACATCATGGAGGATTGACGGATGAACCGTGAAGATATTTCCAAGCTCGTAGATATGCAGCGCAGCTACTTCGCCGGCCACGCAACCCTGCCCGTCTCCGTGCGCATCGATGCGCTCAAACGGCTGAAGGCTGTGATTGCAGAGAATGAAGAGCGCATTGCTGAAGCGCTGCGCGCAGACCTGGGCAAATCCGCCTTTGAGGGCTACATGTGCGAAAGCGGTCTGGTTCTCAGCGAAATCAGCTATATGCTGCGCCACATCCGCTCCTTTGCCCGGGAAAAGACCGTCTGCACGCCCCTTCCTCAGTTCGCCTCCCGCAGCTTTGTGAAGCCCATGCCCTACGGCGTGGTGCTGATCATGAGCCCCTGGAACTATCCCTTCCTGCTGTCCATCGATCCCCTTGTGGACGCCATCGCCGCTGGTAACACGGTAATCCTCAAGCCCAGCGCCTATTCTCCCCGCACCAGTGCGCTGATAGAGGAAATCATCTCCACTGTATTTCCCCGCGAATATGTTGCGGTGGTCACCGGCGGCAGAGCAGAAAACCAGGCCTTGCTGGAGGAAAAGTTCGATTATATCTTCTTTACCGGCAGCAAAAACGTGGGCAGAACCATTCTGGAAAAGGCTGCGCCCCACCTGACCCCAGCTACGCTGGAGCTGGGCGGCAAGAGCCCCTGCATCGTGGACGCCAGCGCGAACCTGAAGCTGGCGGCAAGGCGCATCGTATTCGGCAAATACCTGAACTGCGGCCAGACCTGCGTTGCTCCCGACTACCTTCTGTGCGAAGCATCCGTGAAGGATAAGTTCATCGGCTACTTGAAGGAAGAAGTGCGCAGGCAGTACGGCAGCGATCCCCTGAATAATAATGATTACGGACGAATCGTCAGCGAGCGCCACTTCGACCGCATCTGTGGGCTGATCGATCCCGCCAAGCTTGCCATCGGCGGCAAAAGTGATCGCGAAACCCTCAGGATTGAACCCACCATTCTGGATAATGTCAGCTTCAATGATCCCGTAATGCAGGAGGAAATCTTCGGGCCCGTGCTGCCCGTACTCACCTTCAACACCATCGACGAAGTGATTGGAATTGTGAATTCCAATCCGAAGCCGCTGGCGCTCTACCACTTCTCCTCGGACAAGCATGCCATCCGGGAAATCCGTGAAAAGTGCGCCTTTGGAGGAGGATGCACCAACGACGTCGTCATTCATCTCGCCACCAGCAGCATGGGCTTTGGCGGCGTTGGCGAAAGCGGCATGGGCGCCTACCACGGCAAGGTCGGGTTCGACACCTTCTCCCATAAGAAAAGCATCGTGGACAAGAAGACCTGGCTGGATCTTCCCATGCGTTATCAGCCTTACAAAAAACTGTATGGAAAACTCCTGCACATGTTCCTGAAATGAAAGCATCCCCGCGCACAACGCACGGGGATTTGCTTTAGCTTTCTTTTTCGATTTTGTCCAGCGTATCCTGCAGAATTGCCTGGCGCAGCTCCGTGAGGTAGCCGGAAAAAGCCGTCTTATCGAATGCATAAGTTTTGTTCAGCTCATACTCACGGGGAATCCAGGTATCCAGCGGGGACTCATTGTGCTGGATGACCGCCTCCATGCCGTCGATGGCCTTGTATATCTTCGCCTCGATGGTCTCGCGGGCCGCCATTTCTTCATAGAGGGCGCGCATCTCCCCTGCGTAGGGCTCGGGCAGAGACTCCACCCAGGCGTAGAGCAGCGTTTCCTCGGTGACCTCGTGGGCACTGGTCTTTTCGAAGGTAGGAATATCACCGGTAAATGCTTCGCCCAGGTCGTGAATCAGACACATCTGCATCACCTTGTTCATATCCGCCTCCGGGAATTCATCCCGCAGGAAAAATGCCATCAGCCCCATGCGCCAGCTGTGTTCAGCTACGCTCTCCGGACGGCGCTTGCTGGTGGTACAATGGCGGGTGGTATCCTTCAGGCGCTCTGCAACGTGCAATGCATCCAGAAACTTGCGTACATCCATTTTTTACCTCCGTTCCTTCACGTAAAACACTCGGCCGCTCTTGCGGGGGGAATCCTTGGAAAGCTCAACATCCGTATAACCCAGGATGCAATGGCCTATGCCCTCATATTCTCCCTCAACACCGATGGATTTGAGCCACTTCTTCCATTCGGGCTGCTCAAAGGTTTCCTTTGCGCGGTGAATCCAGCAGCTGCCAACGCCCAGTTCATGCGCCGCCAGCATCAAGTTGCCCATCACGAGGCTGCCATCGTAGACGCCGGTAAAGCAATCCTTCTTTGCCAGCACGATCAGCACAACGGGCGCGCCGTAGAACGGATCCATACCGCCGCCCATGATGGAGGCATTGGTTTTGGAGAGTGCATCGCGCACCCCTTTATCCGTCACCGCAACGATGATGGTTTCCTGGCGGTTCATGCCGCTGGCAGCGTAGAGGCCCGCCTCGATGATTCGGTCAATCGTTTCCTGCGGGATCATATCGGGCTTATAATTACGAATGCTTCTTCTCAGCTTCATTGCGTTCAGAACTTCGCTCATTTTTGTTCCTCCATTCTTCTGAATCCATTGAAAGTATTATACCTTGCTTTTCTCTTCAGTGCAACGCAAAACCCACACGCAGAATACGTGTGGGTTGATAAAATCAGTACGCAGCGATATTGCGGGCCACATGCACGCCGCTGGCGGATGCATGGGACAGGGAATGCGTAATGCCGCTGCCATCGCCGATGATGTAAAGGCCCTTGTAATCGGTCTCCAGATGTTCATCGACCTTGACTTCCATATTGTAGAACTTGACCTCTACACCGTAGAGCAGGGTGTCGTAGTTGGCGGTTCCGGGAGCAACCTTATCCAGGGCATAGATCATCTCCACAATGCCGTCCAGGATGCGCTTGGGCAGAACCAGGCTCAGGTCGCCGGGCGTGGCGTTCAGGGTAGGCGTTACGAAGGAATCACTCATGCGCTGTGCATTGGAGCGGCGGCCGCGGATCAGATCTCCGAAGCGCTGCACGATGACGCCGCCGCCCAGCATGTTGCTCAGGCGGGCAATGCTCTCGCCGTAGCCGTTGGAATCCTTGAAGGGCTCGGAGAAATGCTTGGCAACCAGCAGGGCGAAATTGGTGTTTTCAGTCTGGCGGCTGGGATCCTCATAGCTGTGGCCGTTTACGGTGACGATGCCGTTGGTGTTCTCGTTGACGACAGCGCCCTTGGGATTCATGCAGAAGGTGCGCACCAGATCGCCGTACTTTTCGGTGCGGTACACGATCTTGCTCTCGTAGAGCTCATCGGTCAGGTGGGAGAAAACCTCGGCGGGAAGCTCTACGCGCACGCCGATGTCCACGCGGTTGGATTTGGTTTCGATGCCCATATCCTTGCAGACCTTTTCCATCCACTTGCTGCCGCTGCGGCCGACGGAAACTACGCACTTGCTGCAGCTGTAGCTCGCGCCCTTGCAGTGTACGGCATAGCCGCCGTCAATGGCCTCGATGGACTCCACGGGGGTATCGAAGAAGAATTCGGCCTTGTTCTGAAGGTCCGCATACAGGTTCTCCAGCACAACGTAGTTGATGTCGGTGCCCAGGTGGCGCACGGATGCATCCAGCAGGCGCAGGTTGTTCTGCATGCACATCTTCTTGAACTTGCTGCCGGCGGTGGAATAGAGCTTGGTGCCTTCACCACCGTAGCGCATATTGATTTCATCCACATACTTCATCAGGTCAAGGGCCTGTTTTTTGCCGATGTACTCATAAAGCGTGCCGCCAAAATCATTGGTGATGTTGTATTTGCCATCGGAGAAGGCGCCTGCACCACCGAAACCGCTCATGATGGAGCAGCTCTTGCAGCCGATGCAGCTCTTGATTTTTTCGCCGTCGATGGGACAGTTGCGCTTGCTCAGGGCATGACCTGCCTCGAACACGGCAACCTTCAGTTCGGGATTCAAGCGGTTAAGTTCATATGCAGAGAATATACCGCCCGGGCCTGCACCAATAATGATCACATCATAATTCATAACATTTCTCCTTTTTCATACAATCTCAGCTTCGTTTTCCAGGCAGAAAGCCTTCGAATATGGGCATTTCATTTCTTTGAATCGCAGCGTCAAAATCCGTCCGCTCACTCACTGTCCACACCGCCAGGGGCGTATGGAAGAGTTTTTTCTGCATTCTCAAGCCAAAGCGGGCTTCGCCGCTCAGATCATAGGCCACAAAATCCGGGCGTGCCAGCACGTTGCAAACCAGGTTGGTCAGCAGGGTCGCCAGGAATTCACCGTAATCCTCAATGTATTCCTCCCAGGCAGCCACAAGCTGTCCGCGGATGACATGCCCTGCATGCACACGGAACCAAAGCAAAATCAGCGGCTGGAAGGATTCAACAATGAACCCGCCCCGATAGCCGCGCAGGTGTTCATAGGTCTTCCTGCACAGTTCGCCCAGGCGCTTTCCGTTTTTCAGTTCCACCAGCAGCGGCACACGGCCGTTCACCAGTTCAAGCACCTCTGCGAAGGTGGGAACCCTGCTTCCGTCCGGAAGGGAGAGCGCGCGCAGTTCAGCAAAGTCAAGTTCTGCCACCAGCCGCTTATCCCCCATCAAACGCTCAAGATCGGCGTCATGGAAGACGACGAGCCTGCCGTCCTTCGTGAGCTGAACATCCAGTTCAATCCCCACGCCTGCCTGGCAGGCCTGTTCAAAGGCATGCAGCGTGTTTTCGCTCACAGTTTCACTATGAAGGCCACGATGGGCAAATGCCGTTCCGCGCCAGCTGTCTGCACGCTTCGCGCCCGCACGGGGTGCAATAATCCACAGCGGCAGCAGTGCGGCAACCAGAATGATTCCGATAATCCAGAAAACCATACTTCCTCCGCTGAAGCCTTACTTCATCTGTTCCTGTATCTTCTTTTTCCACTTACCCTTCAGGTAGAAAATGCAGGTAATGATCGTACCGATCACCCATGCAAGCAGCAGGGATACAAAGATGCATTCCCTGCGTCCGTTGGGCAATTCGGGCGTACGGGTCAGGTAGCACAGGCCATAGGCCAGCGGCACACGCAGAAGCACCGTCTGGAAGATGGAAATCCACATGGGCGTCATGGTGTCGCCTGCGCCGCGCATCACGCCGGAAAGGCTCTGCAGAACGGCCATGGCGATGTAGCCGAAGGCCAGAATCTTCATCATGCTCATGCTCAGGTTCACCAGCTCAGGCGTATTGGTGAAAATACCCATCAGACCCCTGCCGAAGAACAGGATTGCGCCGGTAATCAGCGCGGACACTGCAAGGGCAAGGAGTGTTCCCTGCTTTGCGCCCTTCTTCACCATATCCATCTGCTTCGCACCCACGTTCTGGCCGGTAAATGTGGTCATGGCTGTGCCGAAGGAGAAGTTGGGCAGCATGGCAAAACCGTCTACGCGCATGACGATAACGTTTGCAGCAATGAACAGTTCGCCGAAGCTGTTGGTGAGGGACTGAACCACGATCATGGACATGGACATGATCGCCTGGGTCACGCCGGAGGGCAGGCCGAGGCGGATGATATTCATGGCGTACTCGCGGTTCCAGCGAATGAACTTTTTCTTCATATCGAAGAGGTGCTTCATGGTATAAAGCTTGCGTGCGCACAGCAAGGCAGAAATCGCCTGGGATATGGCGGTGGCCAGTGCTACGCCCGCAACGCCCATGCCGAAGCTCGCCACAAACACAATATCAAGGATGATGTTCAGAATGCTCGCAACAGCAAGGTACAGCAGAGAGGACATGGAATCACCCAGACCGCGCAAAACGCCGCCCAGGATATTGTAAAATGCCATGCCTGCGCCGCCGATGAACAGGATATGCAAATAAGAGGTGCACCAATCCAGTATGCTGTCCGGAGTCTTCAGAAGAACCAGCATCGGACGCGCCGCCGCAAGGCCGACCACCAGCACAACCAGACAGGAAATGATCGTCAGAACGATACAGTTGCCGATGGTGTGGGACAGGGCTTCGCGATCCCTTGCGCCAAAGTACTGGGAAACCTTGATGCTGGCGCCCATGGATATGCCCACGAACAGAACGATCAGCAGATTGAAGATGGGCGCAGCGCTGCCTACGGCCGCCAGGGCGTTATCTCCAACATATTTGCCGACCACAACGCTGTCCACGGTGTTATAGAGCTGCTGGGCAATATTGCCGAGCAGCAGCGGCAGGGTGAACAGCAGGATTTTTTCCCAGGGTCTGCCTTCGGTCATATCCACAGGGGCGAACAGTTTTTTGATCCAGCCCATAGTTTCCTCCGTTTTTTGCCATAAATCTCTAAGTATAATTATATCTGTTTTCGGATGGAAGCACAAGGCTTATCGCATCATCTTAACCATAAAAAGCCGTACGTTGTTCGTACGGCTTTTGGTTCTTATGCGAAGGGCTCCTTGGTGACGCGGTGGGCTTCAATTTCATCCACCACGCAGTTGGTCTTGCGCATTTCCAGATAAAATCCCATGATGTCTGCAATATCCTCGGGCAGGATCATTCCCTCTGGAGTCAGATCGGGGCGCACCATGGCGATCATGGGCGTGAACACGCTGCCGGGGCTGATGACATGCACGCGGATGTTTTCCTTGTACCACTCGTTTGCCATGGACTTGGAAACGCCCAGGAGCGCATGCTTGCTCGCCGCGTATACACTCTGCTTGGGATAACCCTTATGGGCTACAACAGAGCAAATGTTGACGATGGTGGCACAATCGGACTTGCGCAGGTCATCCAACGCACGCTGGCACATGAAGTAAGGTGCACGCACGTTTACCTGCATGATGCTGTCAAAGAGTTCAGGCGTCATTTCATCCACGGTGCAGTTGTGGGAAAGACCAGCGTTGTTGATGATCACATCCACACCACCGAAACTTTCGCGTGCAGCTGCGAGTACTGCATCCACAAAGTCCAGCTGTGCAAGATCGCCCACGCATTCGCAGACCTGCACGCCGAGCCCACGCATTTCCTCTGCCAGAGGATGCAGGGTTTCCGCCTTGCGGCCGGTAAGCACCAGGTTCATGCCGTAGGAAGCAAGTTTTTTGCACAATGCCTCGCCGATGCCGCCTGCTGCGCCGGTAACGATGGCCGTTTTATTCTTCAGAAAGGCTGCTCTGTCCATCTTAGTAGACCTCCGTATTCATTAAAACTGTTGTTCGGTTCGGGCGATGATGTCGTTCTGGGTCTGGGGCGACAGGATGTTGAAGAATGCCGAATAGCCAGCCACGCGCACGATCAGATCCTGATGCTTCTCCGGATGCTTCTGGGCGTCCAGCAGGGTCTCGCGGGAAACCACGTTGTACTGCACATGCCAGCCATGGAGCACATCAAAGAAGGTGCGCACCAGCATTTCCAGCTTCAGCTTGTCCTCTTCCTTCTCCAGCAGGGCCGGAGCAACCTTCTGGTTCAGCAGCACGCCGCCGAAGATCTGGTCGGTCTTCAGCTTAGAGATGGATTTAAACACGCTGGTAGGACCGTTCTTATCCTTGGAATGGGCCGGTGAACAACCCTCTGCAAGCGCCTCTCCCCACTTTCTGCCGTCCGGGGTGGCGCAGGTGCCTGCGCCCTGGGGCACGTTTGCCGCTACGGAGGAGGTTCCCGCAAAGTAACCGCCGCCGATGGGGCCGCGTCCATAGCGGGTGTTGCGGTAGTTCTTGATTTCATCCAGGTAGGTATCATAGCCCTGCACGATGAGCTGGTCCACGTAGTCATCATCGTCGCCGAACTTGGGAGCGTCCAGCAGCAGGCGCTGAATCCTCTGGCCCTCTTCCCCCTCGTAGTCGGTCATCAGCGCATGCCAGAGCTGGCTGCGGCTGATCTTCTTCTCATCATACACCAGTTTCTTGATTGCCGCAAGGGAATCGCCGAGATTCGCAATGCCCACCTGCAGCTGGGAGATAATATCGTAATGGGCGCCGCCCTCCTTGAGATGTCGACCGCGCTCGATGCAATCGTCCACCAGCGCGGAGCACAGGATATCCGGAACCTCCTGCTCAACCACCATATCCGCACAGTTGTCCAGGGTCACACCAATGCGGATGAGCTGGCGGGCGGTCTTGTCCCACGCACGCATCACATCATCGAAGCTCTCCATCTGCTCAAAGTGGCCGATACCCTCGCAGATCTTCTTGCCGGTGTTCACATCCACGCCGTCGTTCAGGGCGGTCATCAGCGTCTTGGGGAAGTTCAGGTAGCTCATGCCGGTGCAGCGGTAGCCCCACTTGCCGGGCACACCCACCTCCACACAGCCGATGGCGCTGTAGCTGCGGGCGTCCTCCAGGGTAACTCCCCGGTCGGTCAGGGATTTTACGATGATTTCATCGTTGTTGAATGCGGGCATGCCGAAGCCGAGGCGGATGCACTCAATGCACTCGGCCATGAATTCATGGCTCATGCCGGAGAAATAGCGCACGGTCAGGTTCGGTTGGGGCATGCGCACGCGGGCCACGGTGCGCAGCACGGCAAAGCTCAGTTCGTTTACTGCATCCTTGCCATCGATGGTCTGGCCGCCGATGGTCACATTCTGATACATGGGATTGCCTGCCTGGAAGCGGCTGTGGCCGGCAGAGCGAATCTTGCTGACTGTCAGGGTCTTGAGCCAAAGGTTTTCGAGCAACTCATCCAGGTATGCAGGATCTTCCCCATCCATCAGGCTGTTTTTGTAGCAGGGATAGCAGAACTGGTCGAAGCGGCCGAAGGACAGAGAGTGTCCGTTGGATTCAATCTGAAGGATCACATGCAAAAACCATACGCTCTGCAGCGCCTCATGGAAGCTATGGGCCGGTTCCATGGGAACCTTGCGGCAGATGCGCGCCATTTCAAGGAGCTCGGCCGCGCGTGCAGGTTCGGCCTTCCCGGCGAGTTCCTCTGCAAGGTCCGCATAGCGGTTGGCATAGCATTCCACCGCATCGATGACGATCAGCACGGCGCGGTAGAAATAGAAGGACTTCATCTCGTCCGGGTTAGCGGTGTTCAGTTCATCCAACTTCTTCTGGGTGCGGGCACGATAATCCTTCAGGCCCTTCTTGAGCACAGTATCATAATCCACGGCCAGATGGGCGTCGCCGGAGGTGATATTGCCTTCGTTGCGGATGATGCCCAGGTCGTAGATCATCTTTGCCTTGTCGGGATAGGATGCATAGCCCTTGTCCTGCAGGGTCCTGCCTTTCCAGTAGGGATAGATGTCCCGCAGCACCTGCTTGTTTTCTTCGGAGATGATGAAGCGTTCGCCGGTGCGCTTTTCGAAATCGTCCAGTTCGCGCACAACCCAGTCCATGGCATACTCCGGGAAGATGGGTGCAGCGCGATTTTCGCAGGCCTGGTTGCCCACGATGAGGGTTTCATCCTCGATGTATATGGTCATATTCTCCAGAACTTCCTTGAGCATGTAGGCACGCTTGAGGACGATCTGGTCCATTTCATGGGCCTTATAGGCCTTGGTGGTCAGCACCGCGCGCTCCGTACATACGGCGGGCACGATGTCCAGCAGCTGCTGGCGGAAACGCTGGATTCTCGTGGTGGAGGTACCGAAATGTCCCATAATACATAATCTCCTTTACAGTATGGCATGTACGCCGGATTTCTCAAATTCAGCTGCATATTCACGCAGATTTTCCCTGTGCAGCTGGGATACGCCGGAAAAGCCATATTCCCTGCCCAACAGCGCATATTTGCGCTCGCCCAGTTGATGGAAGGGCAAGAGCTGCACTTCACGGATGTCCATTTCACCCAGCACACGGGCAAAACCCCGTGCATCCTCAATAGACGAATTGAAGCCGGGAATCACAGGAATGCGCACAAGGAAGCCGAGGCCGCTTTCCCTCAATGCGCGGATGTTTTCAAGGATTTCTGCATTTCCGACGCCGGTACCCTTGCGGTGTACTTCATCATCGTAATGCTTGAGGTCGACGAGCACATAGTCGATCTCATCAAGGAATGCGCGGAAACGTTCAGGCGGAACCGCAGCCGCAGTTTCCACGGCAACATGCACGCCCTGCGCACGAAGAAGCCGTGCAAGTTCCGTGGCGAATTCCTGCTGCATGAGCACTTCGCCGCCGGAGAAAGTGACTCCGCCGCCGGAATGGCTGTAGAATACCTGGTCCTTCAAAACCTCGGCGGCAATCTCATGGACGGAAACAGATTTGCCCTCCCGTCCAATGGCCTTTACCGGGCATTCGCCGACGCACAATCCGCAGCCATTGCAGCGTTCTGGATCGAAGACGAGCCTGCCGTTTGCGATCTCCCTGGCCCCGGTCGGGCAGATGTTGGCACAGCGGCCGCAGGCGGTACATTTTTCCGCATCCAGCGTCAGCTGCACATCCATTTCCTGGGATTCCGGGTTTGCACACCATGCGCAGCGCAGGTTGCAGCCCTTAAAAAAAACCGTGGTACGAATCCCCGGTCCATCATGCAGGCAGAACTTTTGAATATTGAAAATCTTTCCCCTCATCGAAGCCTCCCGATGATTGACAATTCTTACGGGTATATTGTATGATATTTGACGAAACCCGTCAATAACTGGCGATAAAATGGTTATAATGACTCTCATCAACGTTAAAGGTGCGTAATATGAACAACTATGAACAATCTACCCTGACGCCCTTCCAGCGGCGTGAGATGATACTGGAATACATCAATAAGCACCATTCCGCCTCGGTACGGCAGTTATCCGA
Organism: Clostridia bacterium; assembly: GCA_017938785.1. The sequence continues at coordinate 10,187 of JAGBAU010000045.1, read as the reverse complement.
GGAATTCTTCCTGCATGAAGCCACAGTGCGCAGGGATCTAAACGCCCTTGCCCAAGCGGGTCAGATCACCCGCGTACACGGCGGCGCAGCGGTGATGGATGGCCTGCTCGCGGAAATTCCCCTCTACGTGCGCGAAACCGCATTCAAGGAGATCAAGCGTGAGCTCGCCCGCAAGGCAGCGGCCATGGTGAAGGACGGCAACACCATCTTTGTGGATTCATCCTCAACCGCCACGATGATGGTTCCCTTCCTGGAAAACAAAAAGAATCTGCGCATCGTCACCGACGGCGCGCAGACCAGCCTGCAGCTGTCCCGTCTCAAGGATGCGCAGGTATTCACCGTGGGCGGCAGCCTCGGCGGAAACAGCCTGTCCTACAGCGGTCCAATCGCGCTGCAGAACCTGTCGCTGTTCCACTTCGATTATGCCTTCTTTTCCTGCCGCGGCGTCACCCTGGAGAGCGGGCTTACTGATACCAGCGAGGAGGAGGCCTTCTTTCGCAAGCTGCTCATCCAGCGCAGCGACCACGCGGTTCTGCTCTTTGACCACAGCAAGGTTGGCGTTACATCATTTTTCAGCATCTGTCCGCTGAATGCAGTGCACACTTTGATCACGGATGCACAGCTTCCAGATGAGTGGCGCCTTCCAGGTCTCGATATCCCGTAAAAAGGCAGCCTTACGGCTGCCTTTTACAATTCAATAGTTTCTTCCTCGTTGCAGATGCGTTTGATTTTTCCCTCCGCAACGCGATAGCCCTCGCCAAAGAGACGTGCGCTTCCATCCTCCACGAGCACATAGCTTCCGTCCGGCATGGCGATGAATTCGCGGCCGAAGCTGTCGCCATAAGTGATATCCTCGTAGAGCCGCTTGCCGTCCAGACGGTAGTTTTTGACCTTCTGGTAGTGGGGCAGGATCATCACGTCCGCAAGTCCCAGACCGGGCATAAAGCGCCGGTAGTAGGGATCCAGCGATTCGCCGGGACATTCGGGCTGGGCATACACAATGTTTGCACAGTTCATGGAGCCCGCGCTGATGCCGATCACTACGCCCTCAAATTCCCGCAGCAGTACCCTGAGACCGATGCGATTGAAGAACGCGCTCTGGGTGGGCACATGCCCGCCGCCCAGCAGAATAATATCACTGTTGGCCACCAGTTCCGCCGCGTCCTGTTCCCTGCGGTCATCCAGAATGTTGACTTCCGACAGCTCCATACCGTGGAATTCGAAGCAATCCGCAAAGGTATTGGTCATTTCGTCGTTCATGTCATAATCATGCGGATCCGCAGACACAACCAGCAGGCGCGCCTCGTCCGGCACGCGCTTCTTCAGATTTTCCACGAAGCTGTTGCGTTCAAAGAAGATGCACGGCAGGTCCACACCCTCCGGCACATCATCATCGCAGGGGCTGCTGGTGAGGAACACGCTCCTTTTGGGCTTCATTTCCAAGGTCATGCGAATGTGCGGAATGCCATCCTCCAGGAATTCGCTGGAATTCTGAACAAAGCCCAGGTTTTCATAGAGCCTGCGGGCATAAACCTGCGCTTCAATGGTGATGCGCTTTGCGCCAAAGTATTCACGTGCAACCTCTATACCTGTCTTCAGGATGCGCGTGCCCAGCCCGCAGCGCCGCTTCATGGAAATCACTCGGCCGATGGATACATCCTCAAAGCGCACGCCCCTGTCCAAAACGCGCAGGTAGGCCTGGATTCCGTCCTCATCGCGCAGAAAGACATGCACAGCCTGCTGGTCATGATCATCCAGATCGGGATAGACGCAGTTCTGCTCCACCACGAATACATCGCAGCGCAGTTTCAGGATTTCATAGAGCTCATCGAGCGATAATTCATCAAAACGTTTTACATACAGTTCCATAGCATACTCCTTCAACGAAAACAGGATACCACTTTTTGCCTGTGCTGACAAGAACCACAGAAAAAAAAGCTCTTTTCGCCCCATAAATGCCGTTTCGTTCAAACTGAGTTTATTTTGCCTCTTAAAATGGAAAATGAACAAAGCATTACTGGACAGTTCTCCTCTCACCTGATATAATTACTTTTTGCAAAAGAACAACTGGAGGAAGCGCAATGGCTGAAAAGAAAACCTCGCCGGCCTATAGATTCGTACTTTGGCTGCTGTATGTATTCTATCCGAAGATGGAAATCTGCGGAGCGGAAAATCTGCCGGATGAGCCGGTGGTAATCGTGGCCAACCACACGCAGATGAACGGTCCCATTGCCTGCGAGCTCAACTTCCCTGAAAAGCGCTACACCTGGTGCGCGGCACAGATGATGAATGCAAAGGAGGTTCCCGGCTACGCCTTCCAGGATTTCTGGTCCCAGAAGCCCCGTGCCACCCACTGGTTCTACCGCCTGCTTTCCTACGCCATCACACCGCTGTCGGTGCTGTTGTTCAACAATGCAAACACAATTCCGGTCTACAGGGATGCGCGCATCCTCACCACCCTGCGAACCACCCTGAACCGGCTGGTTGAAGGCGCAAATGTCGTCATCTTTCCGGAATATGATGAAAAATTCAATAATATACTGTATAAGTTCCAGGAGGGCTTTGTGGACGTTGCCAGGCTCTACCAGAAAAAGACCGGGAAGGAACTCAGCTTCGTTCCCATGTACATCGCGCCCAGGCTTAAGCAGATGCACTTCGGCAAGCCCATCCGCTTCTGTTCTGAGAATCCCATTGAGGAGGAGCGCAAGCGCATCTGCAATTACCTGATGCAGGAAATCACCCAAATCGCAGCCGGACTTCCCCTGCATACCGTCATTCCCTACCGTAATATTCCCAAACGATTCTATCCAACCAATATTCCCATCGAGGTGACAAACCATGAAAAAACCGGTTGTTGATTACCGCACCTTCCGGTTATCCCGTATAAACGAGCCTCAGTTCTCCCACCTGAAGCTGCTGGGCGGCTGGATCGTTTATTTCATCCTGTACTTTCTTACTGAAAACCTGATTCCGATTGAATCCTGCACGGTGGTTCACAGTTGGCTGGATGATGTGATCCCCTTCTGTGAGGCATTCGTCATCCCCTACGTTTTCTGGTATGTACTGATCGTGGTTTCGCTGCTGCACTTCATGCTGTACAATATCGACAGCTTCAAAAAGCTCAGCACCTACATCATAATCACCCAGGCCGTTGCCATGATCATTTACATCGTCTTCCCCAACCGCCAGGACCTGCGCCCGGACGTCGTTCCCCGTGATAACCTGCTGACCAGGCTGCTGGGGCTGATCTACACCTTTGATACCAATTCCAATGTATGCCCTTCGCTGCACGTCGCCTACTCCCTGGGCATCGCAAGCACCTGGCTGAAGGTGAAGGAAGCGCCCACCTGGTGGAAGAGCTTCGTGGTGGTGGCCGTGGTGCTGATCTGCATGTCGGTGGCGTTCACCAAGCAGCACTCTGTCGTGGACGCATTCGCCGCCCTGCCCGTAGGCCTGCTGGCCGAATGCATCGTATTCCGAAAATACTGGATTGGAAAATTCAAAAAAGCGAAGGCTTAAAGCAACACACCCGCAATAGAAAGTTTGTTCCGAGCGGGTGTGTTTTTTGCAATAAAAAAAGGCCTTTCATGAAAGCCTGCGCATTCTTCAGCCAAAAATGAAATGACCCTTGATTGCTTCATTTTGCGATCTTCGTCTTTCTTCACAAACTCCGATCATCCACAATCAAGGGTCATTTCTGTTGGATCTTGATATCTAACATCATTTTGTTTACCTCGCTTTCTACAGGTTAGACTTTGCCTTCTCATCGATTCTCCCAGTTTATGACTGGTCTACTCTGTTCTTTCTTCTGCTTGTGAGAATCGCTTCCCTGAAGGGTTAGTCCAGAAAGTCCTTGAAGGTCTTACACTCGTTTTCGGTGAGTTCCTTGCTGCTTTCTGTTTACATTATAATGCAATCTACCTCATCTTGCAAGTCCGCATTTTACACAAAGTTATACATGTAAACACTATGTAAACCGGCGAACTTCAACCAAACCCATTGACAGATGCTTTCTTTTTTGGTAGAGTTAAAGTGTTGGGCTGTCTTTTGACAGTCCATTTCTTTTTGCAGAAAGCTCCGTACAAGCCTGTACGGAGCTTTTGTTCAGATGTATTCCTGTTTCGAAAGATCATAGACCTTCGTGGCGATCCGTTCCGCCAGATGGCGGTTATGGGTAACTGCAATCAGGCCCATATTGCACTTTTCCGCCTCCTCCAGAACAACATTCCAGATCTGCGCCTGGGTGATCACATCCAGCATGGTGCTGATTTCATCGCAAATCAGGAAATCTGCGCCGCTCATCAGCGCACGGGCTACGCAGAAGCGTTGGAGTTCTCCTCCGGAAAGCTCCCTTGGGAAGCGCTCCAGCCATGCGCGTTCAATGCCGAAGGCATCCAGCACATCATCGCGCATTTCACCGCTTTCCTCCAGCACGCGCCTGAGCCGCCACCGGGGATTGATGGCCTTTTCGGGATGCTGGTAGATCAGCTGAACCGGGCACATACCTTTCCTGGGAAGCGGCCTGCCGTCCAGCAGGATTTCACCCCTTGTAGGCTCAAGATAGCCGGCCAGCAGCATGGCGAGCGTCGTCTTGCCGTATCCGCTGGGCGCAAACAGCGCCAGCCTTTCTCCACTCTCCACGCTCAGGGAAGCGTTTTCCAGCACCCATGGACGGCCGCGGTCATAGCGAAAGCTCACGTTCTTCGCCTCAAGTCGCATGGAAACACCTCACTTCCCCATCCCGCACCTCGCGCATGGGCGGCGTGTGCATTCTGCATTTCTCCGTTGCATAAGGGCAGCGCGGCGCGAACAGGCAGCCCTGCGGCAGGTCGCCCGCATAGGGCTGGAAGCCGTCGATGGGTTCAAAACCATTCTGCGGAAGCGCTCTCCAGAGCGCCTTGCTGTAGGGATGGCGCAGGGCGTCCGGACCGATTCGGAAATCCGCTGCCGGAGCACTTTCGACCGTTGTGCCTGCATAGAAAACGGCTACGCGGTCCGCAAATTCAAACGCCAGGTCGATATCATGGGTGATCAGGATCACAGCCTTGCCTTCGTCGGCCATCTCTCTGAACATTTGCAGGGCCTCCAGCGCCTGATCCAGGCTCATGCCGGGCGTGGGCTCATCCGCAATGATCAACTCCGCATCCGTAATCATGGCCGTGGAAACCAGAACTCTGCGTGCCATGCCGCCGGAGAGCTGGAAGGGATACAGCTTTTCCGTCTCCTGAGGAAGGCCGAAGCGCCGGAACAATCCCCTGCGCTTTTGGGTGGGGCGGGGCTTCCTGTGGCCGTCCGCCTGCTTGCCCACCTTCATCAGCGGATCCAGATAGGCGATGGACTGGGGCACCAGTGCAATCTCGCTGCCGCGCAGCCTGGCCTGCAGCTCAGGCGTAAGCTCTTTACCCTTGTAGTGCAGATGGCCGGCCACCGTGGCATTTCCGGGCAGTATGCCCAGAATCGCGGACGCCAGCAGGCTCTTGCCCGAACCGGAGGATCCCGCAACCGCCACAACCTCGCCGGGACGAACGGTCAGGTGCAGGTCGGAAATCACCTGCAGCTCCTTCTGCTCCAGCATCCTGTCGTACATTCGAAAAGAGACGGACAGATCATGGATTTCCAGGAGCGTATCGATTTTCTGTTTCATGTCCGCCTCCTCAATCCTGTGCGCTGTAGGGATCAATCATCATTCGAAGGTTATCGCCGAGCCGGTCCACCAGAAGCACGATCAGCACCAGCAGCAGGCCCGGGAACACAGCCGTCCACCACATGCCTGCGGAAAGATACTTCATGCTCTCCGAAAGGATGATGCCGATGGCAGGCTGCTCCGGCGGCAGGCCGTAACCCAGGAAGGATACGGACGCCTCATGCAGTATGGCATGCGGAAAGAGCAGCACCAGCCCCACAAAGAACTGCGGCACCAGATGGGGCAGCAGATGATGGGTCAGTATCCAGCCGCTGGATTTGCCGAGCCTGCGGGAAACCGCCACATACTGCTGGCTGCGCAGCTGCAGCACCTCGCCGCGTATCAGGCGCGCAAGGCTGCACCAATGGGTAGCAGCAATGCCCACCAGCAATCCCTTGAGCCCCCTGCCCATGGCAAAGGAGATCAGGATGACCAGGATGGTGTGCGGAACGCCCATCACCAGATCGATGACCCAGTTGATGAAGCCATCCACCAGGGAAGATCCCGTTGCAGCAGCAATACCCACGAAAACCGCGATCACCGCACTGATCAGGGATGCAACCAGGCCGACGGTCATGCTGACCGCCATGCCCTTCAGGGTGCGCATCAGCAAATCACGGCCCAGGGTATCCGTGCCGAAGGGATGCTCCCAGGACGGTGGAAGCTTGGCGTTCATAAAGCTGGAAGCCACCGCATCCTCGGGAATCAAAAGGCCAAGCGCATAGATGGCGATCAGTACAACCGCCATAGAGATGGTCAGGATGAGCACCTTTGTGCGCCGGTTCAATCTCTTCATTTGCGCACCTCCCGAATCTGCGGATCAACCACGCCGTAGAGGAGGTTGGCAATCATGTTGCCCACGCATACGAAGAGCGCCGAAAACAGCGTCACGCCCAGCAGCAGCGGCACATCCGAATTCAGTCCCGCAGCCGCAACCGCGGAGCCAAGGCCCGGATAGGAGAACACATTTTCCGCCATCACGCTGCCCCCGAAGAGTTCGGCAAAGGAAGCAAACTGCAAAGTCAGCGCCGGCAACAGGATATTGCGCAGGCCATGGCGCTTCAGGATGGACCATTTGCCCTCGCCCCTCGCCCGGGCAAAGAGCACATATTCGCTGTTGAGCACGTCGATCAGCTTCTGGCGGGTGTGCAGCGCGATGTTGGCAAAGGACATGAGGCTCAGGGTAAAGGCCGGAAGTGCCAGGTGATGGAGCCTCTGCAAAAGGGTCACATCCCTGCTGAGCACGCCGATGGGGCTGGAGAAGCCGATCGGGAACCACTTGAGCCATACCGCAAACACCAGCAGGAACAAAAGCCCCAGCCAGAACGTGGGCACAGAGGAAAACAGATAGCAGATCTTTTTGATGATCTTATCCGGCCAGCGGTCCTGAAAGATACCCATGACGCAGCCCAGTGCAAAGCCGATCACGCCGGAGAGCGTCCAGGCCGTCAGCATCAGCGCCAGGGAATTGATAAACCGTTCCCCGATAATATCTGCTACCGGGCGGCGGTACAGGGCGGATTGGCCCATATTGCCCTTGAGCAATTCGCCCAGCCAGCTGAAATAACGCTCCACCGGAGGTTCATTCACGCCCCAGTAGGCTTCTATCTCCGCCCTCTGTTCCGGGGAAACCGCCGTTCCGAGGCCCAGAATATACTGCTGCACGGGATCAATGGGCGACATGCTCACCAGGGCAAAGGCGATCACACTCACCGCCAGAAGCAGTGAAAGTATCCTTATGCCGTATGCGATAAAGCTGCGCACCAGCCGCATTCCCGTTCCTTTCATCGTTCAAATCCTCACTTATAAAATGACAATGCAGGGCGGGGTCTCCCGCCCTGACAAACTGCCGTGTTATTCCGTCCAGGCCCAATCCTGGAGGTTCTGGATCAGCGGAAGTCCATGGCCGTGGCCGTGGATCGGCTGCTTGCCGATGGACAGGCCGTCCCGCACATAGGTCACATGATCCAAATTCACAATCCACACCCAGGGGCATTCACCCTTCATGGCCGTGCCGGTCTCGCCGTCCCACTGCGCCAGCTGCCAGTTACGGTTGGCTTCCTCAACGCTGAGGGCCTCCATGGCTGCGTTCAGGTAGGCGTCGGTAGTTTCGCTCATATAGCCTTCGGGATTGTAGAAATCGTCCAGCAGCGCGCCTTCGCTGCGGTAGAGATAGTAGGTTTCATTGGGAATCGCAGAACCCCAGCCCATCATGACCGCCTCAGAGAACATGCGCTTCATGATGTCATCCCAGCTGGTGCCCTCCACAGTGATGGCGATGCCAATCTGGCGCGCCTGCTCAGCAGCGGCCATAGCCACCAGCTGGCGCACGGAATCTCCGCTGGGATAGATGCAGTTGAATTCCGCCTTCACGCCGTTCTTTTCGACGATGCCGTCCCCGTCGGTATCCGCCCAGCCGTTGTCGGCCAGCAGCTGCTTCGCGTACTCCACGTTCGTTTCGATGGCAACCTCAGGATTGTTCCAGGGCATGCCGTCGTTTTCGGAATAAGCCGGGCGTGCAAAGCCGTTCAGGGCAATATCCGCAACCAACCGGCGGTCGATGCAGTATGCGATGGCCTGGCGAATCTCCAGGTTGCAGGTTACGTTGTTGCCGATGGGCGCGCCGCTGTCTGTAGTCTTGCCCTCATCCGGAAGCACGGGCAGGGTGAAGCCGCGGTTATCAGCGGAGGGAATGGCCTCCACATGGTAGCCCGGTACAACGGTCGTTCCAAGCCTCGCAGAGGAATAAGCCACATCCGCCTGGCCGGACTGCACGGCTGCCAGCGCTGCATCCTCGCCCATGAACACGACGGTGACGTTCTTGATGGAAGGCGCGCCGCCATAGTAATCCTCGTTCGCGGTAAAGATGATCTGTTCCTGGCTCCTCCACTCCACAAACTTATAGGGGCCGGAGCCCATGGGATTCATACCATAATTTTCATCATAGGCATGTTCGGGTACAATGCCGACAGAAGCCAGGGTGTTCAGGAAGATGGACGTGGGCTTCGTAAGGGTGATCTCAATGGTATCGTCATCCAGCGCCACGGCGCTTTCCATGTAGTTCAGGTCAACCGCGCCCTGGGCGGCCTTGGCCGTTTCAAGGGTGAAAGCGACGTCCGATGCCGTCAGCTTCTCTCCGTCGGTGAAGTATGCATCATCACGGATGGTAAAGGTCCAGGTCAGGCCGTCATCGCTGAGAGTATAGCCGGTTGCAAGGTCGTTTTCAAAGGTCAGTTCGGAGGTATAGCGTACCAGGGTGCTCTGGACGATGGGCGCGTTTCCGTGTCCCCAGCCCTTGGTGGGATCCAGGGTTTCCGGCTCATCCCCGATTACAATGATTACGCTGTCCTTTAAGGAAGCCTCGGTCGCATATGCACTCAGAGTTCCCAGTACAAGCAGCATCACAAGCAGCAACGCAACAGCTCTTTTCATTGTTTTTCCCCCTCGATTTCTTTTGATGCCATCATTATAATCACCGTTTTTAGGCATCACAAGCCGCCCAGGGGGATATTTCCGCCGATTTTATCTGATAATTAACATAAAAGCCCGCCCTCCAATCGGAAGGATGGGCAGATTTATACATATCAGGCAACCTTCTTCTTTATCTTGATGCTGGCCGCATAGGCGCTGTTGCAAAGGCCAAGGACGGCGGATGCAATGAACAGGGTTTCAATGCCCAGCGTTTCCCAGATCCAGCCACCGAACAGGGCGATAAAGATCGTAATCACATGGTTGATGGACACGCCCGTGGAGATGGTTGCTTTCACCTCCTCTGCGTTATCCGCCAGGTCCTGCACGTACACATTGCTGGCCATGGCCGCCAGCGATATCACCGCATCCAGCACATAGTTCACGCAGCATACGATGAACGCCACATCCTTTGGAAAGATGTGATGGGAAAAACCGTAGAAGAAGCACACGATTACCAGTATCAGCGTATCGGCTACCATCACAACCTTATACCCCAGCCGGTCGATGATGCGGCCAACCACCGGAGAAGCGATGAAGCATGCAATGGCTGAGAGCGCGAACAGCAGGCTGATCATGGCTGTATTTGCGCCATAGAACAGGATCAGCACATAGGGGCCGAAGGTGAGAAACACCTGCTTGCGCGCGCCGTAAAACATCTCCAGCATGTAATACTTGCGATACTTCTTATGGAAATAGAAGCGGCGCTTATGGGCGTCCGCCCGGCTGTTTCCGGTCAGGCGCAGGGAACATGCCGCGCTCATGCCAGCCAGAACCGCCGCCAGCACAAAAAAGAGCGTGTAGGGCTGGTTCCCGTTGAGCAGTGAAAACACGACCACAATCACAAGATAACCCGCCAGCGTACCAACCTGGCTCACAGCGCTCTGCACGCCGAGGGCTGCGCCTCCGTGTTCAGGCTTTGCATAGCCCAATGTCAGCGTGCTCTTCATGCCCAGCTGGATGTGCTCGCCCAGGGAATAAACGCAGATTGCAAGGGTGGTCAAAACTTTCGTAGCAGGCAGCACGGCATGCATGC
>JAGBAU010000044.1 GCA_017938785.1 Clostridia bacterium | reverse complement strand
AGTTTTTCTTCCGGATACACGGTTGGATGCGTTTCATCACCGGAATACTTGCGCTGTGCGCGCATTCGCTTCAAATGGCTGAAATAGCAGTTTCTTGCGATTTCGCAAAGCCATGTGCTGATTTCACAATTTCCTTTGAATTTTTCGATATTCTGGAATGCCCGAAAGAATGCATCCTGAGTGATCTCCTCCGCCATGCCCGGCTCCCTGCAAAGGGTCAACACATATTTGTACACGCGAAGGTAATATTGTGTGTACACAGCTTCAAATTCCTGCACTTTTTCACCTCCTGTCAACTGTTAGATTCTATACCCGGCATTTTGTTACAGTTTTTGACAAACTTATTGTTGCAGCCAGTTTGTTTTTTTCTCTTGCCATTTCTTTGAAAATATTCTATAATACAAATAGAGCTTTTTTGTGACAGGAGGCTATTTTTGTGAATATTACCATTCGTAAGTGCATGATTTCGGATGCTCACAATATCCGCGAACTGAGCAAGGCCGCCCTTGGTTTCGAATATCCCGAGGATAAGTTTGAAGAGAACATTCGTCGGCTGATGGCCACGAAGAGCAATATCATTTACGTTGCCGAGAACAACAACCGCTTCCTCGGTTTTGCCCACGGCTGCGATTTTGACGTCATCTATGGACCGCCGCTGAAGGTACTGCGCGCCATCGCTGTCGTGGATGAATATCGCCGTTACGGTGCCGCAGCCAAGCTGCTTGAAGCTATTGAAGCCTGGGCGAAGAAGACCGGTGCGGAAGGCGTGCGCATCTACGGCGGCACCGAACGTGCTGCAGCCAATTCCTTCTATAAATCCCAGGGCTACGATTTTGTTAAACCCGAATCCAAGTTCAAGAAGGATTTCTGATTCAACGAAAAAGGACCAGCGAAATTCGCTGGTCCTTTTTCGTTTCCACAATTATGCTTCCGTCTCCTCTTCAGGATACAGAATCTTGTCAATCTTCTCAAGGAGCACATCCCTGCCCGTCAAGTCCTCAGAGGAATAGGTCAGGATTTCCCAGGGCTGAACTGCCAGCTTACGGCAGATCACAGGAATGGAGCGGGAACGCTGCGCCTTGGAAAGCTTATCCGCCTTGGTCGCAATTACGGTGAAGGGAATATCGTAATGACGAAGATACTCCGTCATCATCTGGTCCTCCCTGGTGGGCTCATGGCGAATATCCACCAGGTGGAACACGTGCTTCAGGTTTTCGGAGCCGACCAGAAAACCCTCGATCATCTGGGACCATTTCTCCTGCTCGCTCTTGGGGGCGCGGGCGAAGCCGTAGCCCGGCAGGTCAACCAGCAGGAAATCCTCGTTGATCATGTAGTAATTGATCAGGCGGGTCTTGCCCGGTGCGGAGGAGGTTCTGGCCAGCTTGGAATTGCGGGTCAGGCTGTTGATCAGCGAGGACTTACCCACATTCGACTTGCCTGCCATGGCGATTTCCTGCATACCCTGCTGGGGAAAACTGCCGAAAGTGCTCTGAGAGAGCAGGAACTTTGCCTTCTTGATGATCATATTGCCAACCTCATTTTCTTCGGATTCGCAAGTACAAGCTTCAACGCCTCGTCCACGGTGGAGATGAGCGTCACGTCCATCTTCTTCAGGATTTCAGCATCGATTTCTTCCAGGTCCTTCTCATTCTCCTTGGGCAGCAGGATGCGGGTGATGCCCTGTCGATAGGCCGCCAGCAGCTTTTCACGCACGCCGCCGATGGGCAGCACCTTGCCGTGCAGGGTCACTTCGCCGGTCATGGCCAGATCGCCGCGGGCAGGAATGCCGCTGATAGCGCTGATCACTGCACAGGTCAGGGCTACGCCCGCAGAGGGACCATCCTTGGGAACCGCACCTTCCGGCACATGAATGTGCAGGTCGTGCTTTTCAAAGTATTCAGGCGCGATGCCGAATTCACCTGCACGCACGCGGGCAATGCTGCGGGCAATCTTCGCAGATTCCTGCATGACTTCGCCCAGCTTTCCGGTGATTTCCAGTCCGCCCTTGCCGTCCATAGCGATGGTTTCAACGGGCATCACTTCACCGCCCACGCTGGTCCATGCAAGACCATTGACCACGCCGACCTCTGCCTTACCCTCCACACTCTGGCGCAGGTAGCGCTGCGGGCCGAGATAGGCCTTCAGGTCTGCGGAGCGCAGGGTAATCAGTTTACGTTCGGGATTCTCAATCAGATTCAGCGCAGCCTTGCGGCAGAGCTTCTCAATGGTGCGTTCAAGCGTACGCACACCTGCTTCGCGGGTATAGCCCTCAATCACATCGGAGAGTGTCTTTTCGGATGCGCGCAGCTGGGTCTTCTTCAGACCATGGTTCTCCATCTGCTTGGGCAGCAGGTAGCGCTTGGCGATCTTGATCTTTTCCTCCTGGGTGTAGCTGCTCACCTCGATGACCTCCATGCGGTCAAGCAGTGCGCGATCAATGGGTTCGATGGAATTCGCAGTGGTGATAAACAGCACATCGGACAGATCGAAGGGCGCTTCGATGTAGTGATCCTTGAAGTTCGCATTCTGCTCGGGATCCAGCGCTTCCAGCAGGGCAGCAGCCGGGTCGCCGCGCATATCGCGGGCAATCTTATCGATTTCATCCAGTAGGAATACGGGATTCATGGATCCGCAGCGGTGGATAGAGGTCACGATACGGCCGGGCATAGCGCCCACATAGGTCTTGCGGTGGCCGCGGATCTCGGCCTCATCATGTACACCGCCCAGAGAAATCTGGGTGAATTTGCGGTTCAGGGCGCGGGCAATGGACTTTGCAATGGAAGTCTTACCCACACCGGGCGGGCCCACCAGACAGATGATGGGACTTTTCAGGTTTTCAGTGCACTTGCGAACTGCCAGGTACTCCAGCAGGCGGTCCTTCACTTCCTTCAGTCCGAAGTGATCCTCGTCCAGCACCTTACGGGCATGGGCGATGTCGATATTGGATTCCTGCTTCTGTCCCCAGGGCAGCTCCAGCATGTATTCGATATAATTCTGGCTCACGCTGGATTCCGGGGACTGCGCTGCGGTTCGTGCAAGGCGGCGAAGTTCGCGGCTGACCTTATCACGCGCTTCATCCGGCATGGCGGATTCCTTGAGCTTCTTGCGGTATTCAGCAATCTCTTCGTCGTCATCCACGCCCAGTTCATCCTGGATGGCGTGGATCTGTTCGCGCAGGTAATACTCATGATTGGCACGATCCATAGCCTCGCGCACGCGCTGCTGGATGCGCTCCTCCAGGCGCAGGATGCTCATCTCCTCGCCCACCATCTGCGCGGTGAGTTCCAGGCGCAGCTTCACATCGAAGCATTCCAGAACCTGCTGTTTGGCGTCTACGCTGCCCAGCAGGGCATTTGCCACGCTGTCGCACAGGGTTCCGGGCATACCTTCGCCCTCAATGGCCTGCACGAATTCGGGCATGGAGCTGTTGCGCTGCTTGAGCAACTGACGGGAAAGAGATACGATGGTGCGCATATACGCACGACACTCCGTATCGGGAATTTCGTTTTCAAGCTGGATATTCTGCTCTGCATACTGCGCACGCTGGTAATTCCCGCACTCCTGAACAGATATGGGCATGGCGCGGCATTCGCCCTGTACCATCAGGCGCAGGGTCTGGTCCGGCATGGGCATGATCTGACGAATGGTTACAACGGTACCGACAGAATACAGGTCCTCAATGGTTGGATGATCCACCATAGCGTCCCGCTGGGTAACAACCAGCAGGCGGCGATCACCCTTCATAGCCTCTTCCACCGCAGCAACGGACTTTTCTCGCCCGGCGTCCAGGGTGATAACGCAACCGGGAAAGATTACGACCCCGCGCAGCGGAATCAGAGGCAGCATATGCAAATCCTGATTGAGATTCGGGTTCAAATCGAGTATCCTCCAATGATAGTCTTTATTCATTATACATGAAGCTCGTTAAGAATCAAGTTGTATACGGTTGGTGTTTTCTATCATTGATGCTATTAACAAGAAAGAAAGCCAAAAGAAACCGCCCCGAACTGCTATCGGAGCGGTTTCTTCTGGAATTATGATGGATTATTCCTCATCATCGTCATCATCATACTCGTCATCAAAATCAGAGTTTTCGATGATGTCGATCAGCTTCACAGCCAGTTCCTCTTCAACGGGAACAAACTCTTCCATGTCGTCGCCGACCGGAACAACTTCCATCACAAATGCTTCGCGTCTGCTGCCGCAGCCGTCGCATTCCTTGGTGTCGCAGCTCTGGCAATTACCATCGCCCAGTTCAGCCAGCAGTGCATATTCCTTGCCCTCATAGAACAGGTAATCCAGCACTTCCATGGTCAATTCGTTGCCGTTATCGTCCTCAAACACGACAAGATCCAGTTCGTTTTCCATCTGCCGCGCTCCTTAACAGTATTTCAGGTGAACCGGATGCTATCAATTATATCGCAAGCCCGCAAAAAAGGCAAGCTCTGCAAGGAAATCACTTGTTCTTTTTGGCGGCCTCGCGAAGGGAAGTTTGGCTGCCGTCGGGATACTGAACCACAGTGTTATCCAGCTGTGCGCGGAACTGGCTGCGGAAAGCCTTCAGGTAGTTCTGGCGCAGCTCCTGGCGCTCAGCCTGTTCCTCGACGGTGAGTTCACGCTGCTTGGAAATCTGGGTCAGTTCGCTGATTCGGTCAAGGTTCCTCTTTTCCATAATATCCTCACTTTATCTCGTAAATAATCTGGACGCTTGCGCTCACGCTCACCTGAGCGGCGCGCACCATTGTATCCACAGCACCGGAAGCTTCCGTTGCAAGCATTTTGTAGGATGCACCGGCGCCGCTGTTGTAGGCTGTGTTCTGGTAACCCTCGTTGATTTCCAGGATGCCCTCCAGGTTCTTGCCAGAGGCAGCGGCGATTACTTCCGCCTTGCGGGATGCCTCCTGTACGGCGAGGCGCAGGGCCTCATCCCGGGCTTCGCTGTCATCGCGCACGGAAAAACTGATGGAATCAAAGGTATTGGCGCCTGCTGCGAAGGCAGCGTCTATGTACGCGCCAATTTCCTCCGTATTCTCCGTCAGGATGGAGAGCGAATTGTTGACGGTATAACCCACCAATTCCTGATCATTCCCATTAACGCCATAATCATAGCGAGGGGAAACAAAGATGTAATTGGTGGAAATGCCCTTTTCGTCCAGGCCCGCCGCTTCAAGAGCCGTGCAAATATCCGCAACAGTCGCATTTACCTGAGCCTGTACCTTTGCAAGGTCCTCGCCGCTGAGCATCACACCAAGCGATGCGCCAACCTGATCCGCTTTCATATAAACCGTGCCGCTTCCGCTGACGGAAAGCTTGCTTTCATCCGCAAGGGCTGCACCGAAGCAAAACAGTATGGTCAGTGCCATCACAAGAATTCTCTTCATGCCGTCACTCCTCACAGAACTGGAAGATGATCACATAATCCTCCAGCGTATCATCGCACATCATTTCGATGGACAGCTCCTTGCCGATGCGGCTGGAAGCATTGAGGAAATCATCCAGGTATTCCTGTGCAAGCTCAATGCGGCAGATACCTTCACCCTGCTGAGCAAAGCCGGCATTGTATTCAGCCGCCAGCATCTCCAGGGCCTTGCGATCCTGTTCGGGATTGTCGCTGGAAATCTTCTTCCATACGCTGTAATCCTCTCCCGCACCGGCAGTATAGCCGGCAGTTTGGGGCATGCCGTCCTTGGCGATCAGTTCATTCGCGGCAACGGGTGCATCGACCATTTTGGCCATCAGCACCTGGGGCTGCTGCTGGGGCTGCTCACGCAGCACGATTCCGCCTCCGATCAACAAAACCAGCGCTGCGGCGGCTGCATACGCCATGCGCATCCACTTTCTGGTATTTTTCTTTTTCGCCTCGGCGCGCACTGCGCTGCGCCAGGCAGCCTGTGCTTCCAGCGGCACCTGCACATCATCATCCAAATGCGCAAGCGTATCCCTGAGCAGCTCCGCCGCCTCCAGTTCCTGCGCGCACGTTTCACAGGCCTGTGCATGATCCATCAGCGCACGCTTTTCTTCCGCAGAAAGCTCGCCGTCGATATAAGCATCGATCAGCATGCGCGCTTCTTCACAATTCATGCAAACGCCCCCTTTCACTCTTCTGTCCCTTAGACGGGTTCCGTGTCAAAAAGTTCCGCTTTTTTCTTCAATTTATCGCGTAATCTTTCTCGCCCACGGCTGATTCTCGATTTTATGGTGCCCACGTTTATATCCAGGGCCTGGGCAATCTCCTCGTAGGACAAGCCCTGTATATCACGAAGCACGATTGCGCTTCTCATATCCTCCGGAAGATCACGAATCGCTTCATGCAGAAGCCTTCGCGTTTCGGACTGAACCGCATGTCTTTCAGGCGATGCACTTTCATCCTGAGGCGACCAGCCCGCGTCAAGCAAGCTGTCCAGCGATGCATTTTGCTTGTTTTTCTTGCGCCGCAGCTCATCCAAACAGGTGTTCATGGTGATTCTATACACCCAGGTTGCAAAGCTGGACTGGCCCTTGAAGCCGGATATGGCGCGATAGATGCGCAGCATGGCCTCCTGAAGGCAATCCTGCGCGTCCTCCCGGTTTCCGCACATACGAAGCGCAACCGCATACATGCGCCGTTCATGCGCCTCCATCAAACGGTTAAAAGCCGAAGGATCTCCGCCGGATGCACGCTCAATCAGCTTATTTTCATTGTATTCCAACGGCTCCCCTCCTTTGAATATCTTTTTTCTCATTTACTCTTCTATTATACACAAAACAACGCATTTTGCAACGCTGCATAAATTTTCCCAAAAGGTATTGCTTTTCCCTAAGAAATCCGTTATAATGGTAAGGCATGCCGGTGTGGCGGAATGGCAGACGCATCGCACTCAAAATGCGACGGGAAACCGTGCCGGTTCAAGTCCGGCCACCGGCACCAAGCCCGGGTTCAGCATATGAACCCGGGCTTCTTCATTGTTTTCAAAAAAAAATATTCAAAACCCCTTTACTTTTGCCGAATATCGTATATAATAACACTGAACAGAGTAGGAAATCCTGCGTAAAGTGCTGTCAAAATGGGGAGTTGAGTGACAGACGAAGGACTTTGTCTGCGATAGGATATCCGCACCCGCTGCGCCATAATGGGGTTACCCTCCTTTATGTAGCAACGATACTCGGTCGAGCGAGCTTCGGCCTAAGTATGCTGCCTCTTTATGTAATCTATGATCAAACTCCCCTTTCGGCTTAGCCGTGAGGGGTTTTTTATTTCAGGTATACATATGGAGCATATGTGGTCGTCCGCTCATACTAAAGGAGGTTTTATTTATGAAAGAGAGACCCGTCCCCAAGAAGAACATGACGACCCGTGCCCTGGCCTATTGTGCACTGCTGGCTGCGATCAGCGTGGTTCTCGCCCGCCTGATCATTCCCATGCCCAACGTAAGCACCCGCTTCTCCATTGAAGCTGTGCCGATCTACCTGGCAGGTATGCTGTTCGGTCCCATGGCCGGCGGCTTGGTTGGATTCAGCGCCGACCTGGTCGGTTGCCTCTTCTCCGGTTATGGCTACAATCCCATCTTCTGCCTGCCGCCCATCCTCTACGGTGTATTCGGCGGCCTGTTCCGCCATTATCTCGGCAAGGGCGTGAGCATTCCGAAGCTGGTTGTCGGTTTCCTGCCCCCTGTGGTTTTCGGTTCCATCCTTTGGCAGAGCGCCGCGCTGTCCTTTGTTTATAACAGCAAGGGAAGCTTCACGCAGAGCATGATCTTTTTCCTGAGCACCCGCTCCATCCAGTTTGCAGTAACCCTCGTGCTGGATGTAATCATCATCGCACTGCTGTTCAAGAGCAACATCTTCAGGAACCTGGATGTTTGGCCGCCCAAGTCTTCAAAGAGTGATACCAAAGTATAAATGCATCTGCATTGAAAGGAAGCATAAACATGAACGTCAACGAAGCCATCGAATATATCCATTCCGTATTCTGGAAGGGCAGCATCCCCGGTCTTGAGCGCACCCAGGAATTGCTGGCCAAGATGGGCAACCCCGAAAAGGACCTGAAGTTTGTTCACATCGCAGGCACCAACGGCAAGGGCAGCACCGCCTCCATGACCGCTTCCATCCTGCGCAAGGCTGGATACCGTACAGGTCTGTACACCTCCCCCTACATCTATCGCTTCCATGAGCGCATGCAGGTGGACGGCGTTGAAATCGCCGATGAGGATCTGATTGCCATCACCGAATACGTGAAGCCGCTGGCCGATTCCATGAAGGAATCCCCCACGGAATTCGAATTGGTTTGCTGCATCGCCTTTGAATACTTCAAGCGCATGAAATGTGATATCGTGGTTCTTGAGGTAGGCATGGGCGGCGAGTTTGACGCTACCAATGTGATCGAAACCCCTGAGGTTGCCGTTATCACCAATATCGGCCTGGACCACACCGAGGTTCTGGGCGACACCGTTGAAGCCATCGCTGAAACCAAATCCGGCATCTTCAAGCAGGGCGGCCATGCGGTCGTATACCGCAGCACCCCCAGCGTGGAAGCCGTTTATGAGCGCGTGTGCGCCCAGCGCAATGTGAAGCTGCGCAAGGCTGATTTTGACAGTCTGAAGCTCAAGTCTCACGGTTTGGACGGCCAGGTTTTCGACTGCGGCAAGCGCAAGGATCTGCTTCTGCCCTTGCTGGGCGTTCATCAGCTGCACAATGCTTCCGTCGTACTCTCTATCATCGACACTATGATCGAAAACGGCTGGAAGATCAGCGAAGAAAACATCTACGACGGCATGCGCGATGTGCGCTGGCCCGGTCGTTTCGACATCATCCAGCGCAATCCCCTGTTCATCATCGACGGCGGGCACAATCCCCAGTGCATCGAAGCCCTGGTGAAGAACATCGAGGATTACCTGACCGGCAAGAATGTTATCGCTCTGACCGGCGTACTGGCCGACAAGGACTATGCGGACATGTACAAGCCCGTAATGCCCCTGGTGAACCAGTTCGTATGCGTCACCCCGCCCAACCCGCGCCGCATGGCCGCTGAACAGCTGGCTGAGTTCCTGCGTCAGGCCGGCGCCAAGGCAGAAGCCGCAGCCAGTGTTGAGGACGGCGTAAAGCGCTCCCTGGAGCTGGCCGGTGAAGACGGCGTAGTGCTTTGCTTCGGCTCGCTCTACACCATCGGTTCCATCCGTGATGCACTGCTGGCCGTAAACAAGTAAAAAAATATACCCTCCCGTCTGGAACGGGAGGGTTTTCTTATGCCCTGTATTTTACGACGGATTCGGTTACATCCGAAAGCACGCGTTCTCCGTACTGGTTATAAACATCCACCGTCACTTCGCAGATGCCGTTATAGGCGTTTCTTCTGGAAACAGCTGAAATACGCGCCTTCCCCCTGAGGGTATCCCCAGCGTAGACAGGTTTAAACCATTCGATTTTGGTGGACTTTCCGGCGATCAGCTCCTCGCCGAACATATTCAGCTTTACGAATTCCGCCCAAACGGACATGAAGGTCATCACTCCCGGTGCAATCAGGCCGCCGAATTTCGTGCCTCTGGCATAGTCCTCATCGAGGTGCAGCGGTATAGGATCGTAAAGACGTGCGAATTCCATCATCCGTTCACGATCGATGGTCACTTCCGGCACATCCACTTCCATGCCCACATGCAAATCATCCAGATACATAGGTATTCACGATCCAATCTTTTGTTTACTTTGCAGGTTCTTCGATGCGGCGAATGCTGGTGATCACCGGCTGGTTTTCGGCTGCGACGCTGCCGTTGCCATCGGTCACGGGTGTGGATTCGCAGATGGCGTCCACAACCTCAATGCCGCTGAGCACGCGTCCGAAGGCTGCGTACTGGCCATCCAGGTAATCTGCATCGGCATGCATGATGAAGAACTGTGAGCTGGCACTGTCATACATTTGGGAGCGTGCCATGGACAAAACACCGCGCACGTGAGAGATGCTGTTTTCTACTCCATTTGCCTTGAATTCGCCCTTGATGTTCTGATCGGAGCCGCCCATACCGTTGCCAAGCGGATCACCACCCTGGATCATGAACCCTGAAATAATGCGGTGGAAGGTCAGGCCGTCGTAGAAGCCTTCATCTGCGAGCTTCATGAAATTCTCAACGGTGATGGGTGCCATACCACCGTAGAGTTCAGCAGTGATGGTACCATAGTTCTCAATATCAATCTGCACATAATCCGTGGGTTCCATGGAGCCGGTTGCAGCATTTTCATTCCTGTTCAGCGCAAAGACCGCACCTGCAATGCACAGTGCCGCAATCAGTAGGGCTGCAATCATCCACTTCCAGTTTCTTTTCTGATTTTTCTTAGCCATTTTTTCTCTCCTGATTTTATTCCTGAACCATTATATTAAAATACCTTGAACTTTTCAAGGAGTTTGCGCACAATTCTGTAGATGGGCACTTCCAACTCCCTTCGAGCGTTCTTCAGTTCCCTGCGTATCTCGATCTTCTGCGGACAATGTTTTTCGCACTTGCCGCACTCAACACAGTTGGACGCCGCCGTGGACGTTTTGCGCATGGCTGTACAGATGGCGTAGTCGACCAGTCCCCAGAACTTGCCCTCCGAATAGCGGCGGTTATAGGCTGCAAACGTGCCGGGAATATCCACATGCATGGGACAGGGCATGCAATAGCCGCAGCCGGTGCAGCCCACCTTCATGCGCGCATTGGTGGCCTTGAGAACGCGGGAAAGCATATCGAGGTCCGCCTGGGTAAGCTCCCCTGCCTCCACGCTGGACGCAGTGCTCATGTTGTCCTGCACCATTTCCATGGAGTTCATGCCGGAGAGAACGCAGGTAACCTCAGGCTGGTTCCACAGCCACCTGAACGCCCACTGCGCAGGGGTATGCTTCACCGGATGCTGGGCAAAAATGCGCCTGGCCTCCTCCGGCAGATGGCTCACCAGCTTGCCGCCGCGCAGGGGTTCCATGATCATCACGGGCAGGCCCTTGGCATGGGCAAATTCAAGTCCCCTGCGCCCCGCCTGGGAGTGCTCATCCATGTAATTGTACTGAATCATGCACAAGTCCCAGTCATACGCTTCCACAAGCTTGCAGAACATATCCGTATTGCCATGATAGGAGAAGCCGATCTGGCGGATCTGTCCGCTGCGCTTCTTCTCTTCCAGCCAGTCCAGTACGCCGATTCCCTTCAATTTTTCCCAGGTCTGAACATCCGTGAGCATGTGCATCAGGTAATAATCCACATGGTCCGTGCGCAGGCGGCGTAGTTCTTCGGCAAACATCTTCTCCACACTCTCGCGGCTGCGAATCAGATAGTGCGGAAGCTTGGTAGTAATGTTCACCTGATCACGTATGCCGTTCTTTTCCAGGATTTCGCCCAGTGCGGCTTCACTTCCAGGATAGACATAGGCCGTATCGAAATAATTCACTCCGCCCTGGTAGGCGGCCATAATCTCCCGCTCCGTCTCCGCCATATCAATCCTTCCCATGGACATGGGAAAACGCATGCAGCCGAAGCCGAGTATGGAGATTTTGTTACCGTATTTATCAAACCTGTAATTCATGCGTTCAGCTCCAAAGAAGATGAAATATACCGTAGATTTGAATTCAGTATATCAATCCCGTGAAGCACTGTCAATAAAAAACAGGGATGGATTTACATCCATCCCTATCGAAAAGCTTTAGTCTTTGGAGCATTTACGCTGGAAGAACTTGACGATTTCCACAATGGGAATCACCAGAACGCCCAGCAGGATTGCAACCAAATACTCGCCCAGGCTTACGCTGGCAAAGCCGAAGGCGTTGGCCAGGACATGAATCTCGCATACGAGGGTGGTTGCAATCAGGGTCAGAACAGCGGCGCCCAGCAGCACCTTATTCTGGCTGCCCAGGCGGAATATGCTGCCGCGCTGGGAGCGCATGTTGAAGCTATGGAAGATTTCAGCCATGGACATGGTCAGGAACGCCATGGTGGTGCCGTGGGGGCTGTTGGCGATTTCCCACATGCCGGACTCCATGAAATGGCCCAGGAAGTAGGACAGCAGCACCAGTGCAGAAACCATCAGACCCTGATAGGCAATATCAACGCCCATGCCGCCGGCGAAGATTCCCGCCTTTGCAGGACGGGGCTTGCGCTGCATGATGTCGGGTTCTGCCTTTTCCATGCCCAGTGCCAGCGCCGGGAAGCAGTCGGTAACCAGGTTGATCCACAGAAGATGGACAGGCTTGAGGATGCTGAAGCCCATGAGCGTCGCTACGAAAATGGAGATCACTTCGCTCATGTTGGAGCCCAGCAGGAACTGGATTGCCTTGCGGATATTATCGTAGATGCGGCGGCCTTCCTCGACAGCGCCAACGATGGTAGCAAAGTTATCGTCCGCCAGAACCATATCGGCCACGTTCTTGGTGACGTCCGTGCCGGTGATGCCCATGCCAACGCCGATATCAGCAGATTTGATGGAGGGAGCATCGTTTACGCCGTCGCCGGTCATGGCGGTGACGTAGCCTGCGCCGCGCCATGCATTGACAATTCGGGTCTTATGTTCGGGCTGTACGCGTGCGTATACGGCGATTTCCATGAATTCCTTCTGGAACTGCTCATCGCTCATCTCGTTGAGCTGCATGCCGGTGATGGCGCGCTTACCCTCGGTCAGGATGCCCAACTCCCTGGCGATTGCGATTGCCGTATCCACGTGGTCGCCGGTGATCATGATGGCGCGTACGCCTGCGCCACGGCATTCTGTGATTGCATCCTTCACTTCAGGACGAACGGGATCGATCATGCCGGTGAGGCCCACAAAGCAGAGCTGCTGTTCAAGGTCTTCCGGTTCACAGGAAGCGGGCAAATCGCTCCATACGCGCTGTGCACAAGCCAGAACACGCAGCGCACGGTCTGCCATAGCCTTGTTTGCCTTCAGGATTTCCGTCTTGTATTCCGCAGTCATGGGAACGGCTTCGTCGTTCTTCAAATAGTGCGTGCAGCGGTCCAGAACCACATCCGGCGCACCCTTGGTATACTGAACAAATGCACCATCCACAGCATGCACGGTGGACATCATCTTTCGCCCGGAATCAAAGGGAGCTTCTGCCTTGCGGGGACATTCAATCTTCAGCTGGGGCTTCTTCAGTCCGAGCTTTGCTGCCCAAACCACAAGCGCAGCTTCGGTGGGTTCACCGGTGACGGAACCATCCTCGCCCAGTTCGGCATCGCAGCAAAGCGCCATGGCAGAAGCCAGTTGTTGATCGTTTTCGCCGAAGAAATCCACAACCGTCATCTTGTTCTGGGTCAGGGTTCCGGTCTTATCAGAGCATATGATCTGGGCGCAACCGAGGGTTTCAACCGCAGTCAGCCTGCGAATGATGGCATTTCGCTTCGACATATTGGTTACACCGATGGACAACACAACCGTAACGACGGCCGCAAGGCCTTCCGGAATGGCGGCAACGGCCAGGGAAACCGCGACCATGAAGGAATCCAGGGCCACCTCAAAATTGAAGCCGCCGGCGCGCAGAATCTGAACGCCGAAGATAACTACGCAGATACCCAGCACCAGCCAGGTGAGGGTTTTGGACAGCTGGCTGAGCTTAATCTGCAGAGGAGTCTGACCCTCTTCCGCCTTTGCCAGAGCATCGGCAATCTTGCCCATTTCTGTGTTCATGCCGGTGCCGGTGATCACGGCGCTGCCGCGGCCGTATACGACGGTGGATCCCATGTAGACCATGTTTTTGCGGTCGCCAAGGGAAACATCCTTTGCACCATCGGTCAGGTTGATGACGTCGATGAACTTGGTTACAGGAACAGATTCGCCGGTCAGGGCCGCCTCTTCAATCTTCAAGCTGGCGCTCTCCAGAAGGCGACCGTCAGCAGGCACGGCGTCGCCTGCTTCTAGAATCACCACATCGCCCACCACCAGATCTTCGCTGCGCACAGACACAATCTTGCCGTCGCGCAGTACCTTGCTGGTGGCTGCGGACATTTCCTGTAGAGCTTCGATGGCCTTTTCCGCCTTGTTCTCCTGGTAAACACCCAGAACTGCATTGATGATCACAACCGCCAGGATGATGATGACATCGGCAAAGCTTTCACCCTCAACCACCGCCAGCACGCCGCTGATTGCAGCTGCCACCAGCAGGATGATGATCATGGGGTCTGTCATCTGTTTAAAGAACTGCTTAATAATGGAATCCTTTTTCGCTTCTGCCAGCTTATTCTTGCCGTTCACAGCAAGGCGGCGCTCCGCCTCAGCAGCAGTAAGGCCTTCTCGTTGGCTCTGCGTCTGTTTCAGAGCATGTTCGACATCTTCACAATAGAACTTCAACACCATCAACCTTTCCTTTTAGATTCTTCGGGAGTATAAAAAAGACTCATGGACAGAGTATTCTATCCATGAGTCTGGTCATTTAATCCAAGCCAGGCCACACGGCCAAGATGTTGACTTGTCGCAGAATCCTGCTGACTACTCCCTCATTGGATTAATTATGGCATTTTTCCCATCAAATGTCAATCCAGTCAGCGGATTCTGAGCGTTTTCTTGACGGAATTCACAGCCAGTTTCAGATTTCGCTATAGAACCGCCTCAAAAATGAAGAACCGCAGTTTGCACTGCGGTTCTTTGAATCACGCGATCAATCGTCGGTCTTGATGGCGGAATCGAAGGCAATGGTGGAGGGCTCGAAGTTGTACTTCTTGAGGAACTCGCAAGCCTCGGTTGCACCGTATACGCGATCCATACCGGAATCTTCCCATTCGATGGAGAGCGGGCCGGAGTAGCCAATCTGGTTCAGGCAGCGGCAGATGGCGTCGAAGTCAACATCGCCATGGCCCAGGGAAACGAAGTTCCAGCCGCGGCGTACATCGCCGAAGGTCAGGTGGCTGCCCAGAACGCCGTTGCGGCCGTTGAAGTTCAGCTTGGTGTCCTTGGCATGTACATGATATACGCGATCTGCAAAGTCCATCAGGAAGGTGCAGGGATCAACCATCTGCCAGATCAGGTGGCTGGGGTCAAAGTTGCAGCCCAGGGTCTCGCGGCCGCCGAACTCCTTGATCAGGCGATCGAAGGTCCAGTAGTCGTAAGCGATCTCAGAGGGATGCACTTCCAGAGCGAACTTAACGCCGCACTCATCGAATACATCGAAGATGGGAGTCCACTTCTCAACAACCTCTTTGTAGGCTGCATCAACCATCTCTTCGGGGGTCTGCGGGAAGGAATAGAAATACTTCCAAACAGGGGAGCCCATGAAGCCGTTGATGACCTTAACGCCCATGTTCTTGGCGGCCTTTGCGGCTGCGATCATCTGCTGGGTGCCCCATGCAGAGATCTTCTCGGGATTGCCTGCGCAATCTGCGGGAGCAAAGCCGTCCAGACGGGGATCCCACAGGTCGGCAACGCACTGGCCCGGTACGTGTGCGGCAAATGCCCACAGGCCCAGGTCGTACTTTGCAAGGGTATCCTTCACTTCCTGGCAGTATGCCAGGTCTTCAGCTGCGCGCTCTACATCAAAGAGGCCCCAGGTAGCCAGTTCCAGGCCTTCATAGCCCATCTGCTTTGCGAGTTTGCAAACCTCTTCCAGCGGCAGGTCGGCCCACTGACAGGTGGTAAGGGTAATCGGTCTTGCCATTTTCATTTCCTCCTAGATATTATATTGTATACGTTTCTGAATTCAAATTAGAGTTCCACCCAAACGTTGCCGTTGGCAGAGGACTTCAGGCAGGCTTCAACGAACTTGATGCCTTCCACGCCGTCGGTGACGGTGGGATAGTCGATCATGTCCTCAGTGAAGGTGCCGGCCTGCTTGGCCTTCAGGCACTCCATGAAGGAGCGATACAGGTTGGCCATGGCCTCGAACCATCCCTCGGGATGTCCGCTGGGCAGGCGGCGATACTTTTCGGCGCCGGGAGCGATGTCGCCGTAGCCGCGATGGGTTTCGGTCAGGGTGCCGTCCTTCTTGATGACGGTGATCTTCTCAGGCTCCTCCTGGAACCACTGGATGGAACCGCCGTCGCCGTAGATGCGTACGCGCAGGCTGTTGTCGTGGCCAATAGCAACCTGGCTGGACCAGTACATGCCGGTTGCGCCGCCTTCGTACTCAACCATCACGAAGTCGTTGTCATCCAGCTTGCGGCCGGGAACCATAACATCCATCTTGGCCAGAACGCGCTTGATCTTAAGGCCCGTCATGGTCGCAACTGCGTTTTCAATGTGGGTACCCAGGTCGCCCAGGCAGTTGGTATTGCCGGACATGGCCGGGTCGCAGCGCCATTCGCCCTGCTTGCCGCCCCATTCGCCCTCATATGCCAGCCAGCCCTGGGGATACTCGGCAGCAACGGTGCGCACAGTGCCAATATCGCCGCGCTTGATGATTTCCTTTGCGTGCTTAGCGGTTACATGGCCCATATAGGTGTAGGTCACCAGGAAGAGCAGATCCTTTTCCTTAGCGATCTTTTCCAGTTCCTCCGCCTGCTCCAGGTTTACGGCCAGGGGCTTATCGCAGGAAACATGAATGCCTGCCTCGAGGAAGGCCTTGCATGCGCCGTAGTGGGCATAGTTGGGAGTTACAACAACAACGAAATCGATGCCGTCTTCACGGGCAGCTTCTGCCTTGGCCATCTCTTCGTAGTTCACATAGCAGCGATCCGGTGCAACGCCCAGCTCCTTGCCGGTTTCCAGGGTCTTCTCCATGCTGCGGGAGAAGCAGCCTGCAACCAGTTCAGCCTGGCCGTCCAGATTGATGGAACGACGATGTGCATCGCCGATGAAGGAACCGGGGCCGCCGCCGACCATACCGTAAGTCAGTTTTTTCATGTTTCTTTCCTCTTTCTTTGTCTTGATTTGTCTATCCGCACGGACGACGCCCTGCGGATTGTTTGTACTCGTCTGTGGAACAACATTCATTGCTCCCCCACAGTAATTCCAGTTTATCAGCTTACAATAAATATACCACAAAGAGCGTTCTAAATCCATATGTTTTTCAAAATATGGCGTTTTGCACAATTTGTTGCAAGCAGTTTTAGTCATGCACGCAGACAGATACAATTCCCAGCTCATCTGAACTCAAAGAAAAATCCTCCTGCAAGAGCAGGAGGACAATCCAAATCAGCCCCAAAGCACGGACAACATAGGAACAATCTGTTTTTTTCGGGACATGATCTTGGGAAGGAAGCAGGTATTCCCCTTCACTTCCACATTGAAGGCCTGGCGTATGGTTTCTTCATCGCCCAGGAAGAGCAGCTGGGTACCTTCGCGCAGCACGTCGGTAAGCATGAGCAACATCATATCGTAGCCCTTTTCGCTGATGGTCTTGCGCATGATTTCAAGCAGCTCCCCGGTGCGTTCCAGAATATGCTCGGAATTCAGGCAGGTTACCTGGCCGATGCCCAGATCGTGACCGGCGATATGGAACTCCTTGAAGTCCGAGAAGAGCAGGTCGGACGCCGGGCGGTTGTCGGAAGTACTGGCCTCGAAGATCAGCTGTCCGAGTTCATCCAGGGAAACGCCCGCGATACGTGCCATACGCTCCGCCATGCGGCGATCGCGCTCGGTGCAGGTGGGCGACTTGAACATAACCGTATCGGAAACGATGGCCGCCGCCATAAGGCCTGCCAGCTTGTCAGAGGGCATCAGGCCCTTTTCCTGGTACATACCCGCGATAATGGTGCAGGTGCTGCCCACGGGCTCGTTGCGGAAATAGATGGGCGAACCGGTCTGGATGTCTGCAAGGCGGTGGTGGTCGATGATTTCCAGCACCTCCGCCTGGTCAAGACCCGGCACGGACTGTGCGGCTTCATTGTGGTCTACCAGAACCACGCGCTTGCGGCGGGGACGCAGCAGATGGTAGCGGGACAGGGTGCCCACAACCTTCTCCTCCTCATCAAGAATGGGATAGCTGCGGAAACGGCTCTGCAGAACAACCTCGCGAACATCGTCAATAAACTCGTCCAGATGGAAATGGGCAATATCATCGCGGCTGCAGATGCGGCTGACAGGAATTGCATGGTAGATCAGCCTCGCAGCGCGGCCTGCGTCCAGGGGCGTGGAGATGATACAGGTATCGGTGGGCATGGTTCTGAGTTCTTCGCTCAGTTCCGCCTGGCAGAGCACAACGCAGCGCACGCCCGCCTCAATGGCGGCGCGGATCACTTCGGGCTGCTGGCCGCAGAGCAGGATATAATCCCTGCCGTTGAAGATGGGTGCTTCATGGGCCTTGGGCAGGGCGACCACAACTTCGCCGGAGATGGAATCGGTCAGGTTTCCGGCTTCGTTCAGGATGCGGCCCTCCAATACGCTCAGCAGGTTGAACACAGGCACCTGATCGATGGCCGGCTGCTGTATGGAATCCATATCATAACCGGCGATATCGCCGTTGGTAAGCATTCCATACAGGCGTCCCTGCTCATCGGTAACAGGCAGGGCTGCAAGGGATTTATCTGCGCACAAAAGGCCCCATGCGCGGCTCACGGTCACACCAGAGCTGAGCGCGGGCGGCGTATCGAATTCCAGGTCGCGCACCTGGGTACGCATGGTATGAATGCGCACGGGCGGTTCAAAGCCAAAGCGCTCCAGCACCATCTGCGTTTCATCGCTGATGCCGCCAAGGCGGGCGGCTACAAATTCACGGTCTCCCAGTGCGTTCCGAAGCGCGGCATATGCCATTGCCGAAACGATGGAATCCGTATCCGGATTCCGGTGGCCGGTTACATAAATTGGATCCATATCAGGTTTCCTCCCGGAATAGAATAGCATTTCATACCCTAATTCTAGCACAAACAATGCCCCGAGGTAAACCCCCGGGGCAAAAATGTTGACTGTGAAATCAGGCCTGCTGGCCTTCCTTCTTCTTTTCTTCACGCATGATCGGCAGCCACTCGGTAAAAGCGATGACAATCGGAATACCGATGCCAAAGATGGACATACACAGGCAGTTGATAAATTCCTTTTTAGCTGCATTATAAGCCTCGCTATGCATTTGTATCCTCCTCCCGGTAAATTGCAGAGAATCCTATTCCGCAACGGCTTCAATTATAATGCAAGCGCCCGCTAATTTGCCGAAAATAAAAGCTCAAAAAGCGCTAAGACTTGCTAATTTTCCGCAAAACATGGCAAGAACAGCTGCTTTTATACAAGCTTTGATGTTATAATCATACTGGGTGATTTTAATGATTCGTTTGATGAAATGGCTGTTTTCTCCGCGCAAGGAAAGGGAGCGCAGTCTTCTCAATAACCAGCGCGAAATGATCGTGCATGATATTTTTCTGTTTGTATTGCTATTCGTGGCGGCAATTCTTTTGTGCACAAGGCTCTCCTCCATTCACGATGACAACAACCATTTCTCCGTACCCATATTCATCCTGGTTGTTTCACTGGTGGCACGCTTTACCACTGGTTACCTGTACGGCGTGGTCGCATCGATTCTGGGCGTTTTCTGCGTGAACTACATGTTCACCTACCCCTATTTTGAATTTGATATGTCCATCGCAGGCTATCCCCTGACCTTCGCGGCGATGCTTATGGTTTCGGTCTGTATCAGTACACTGACCTCCCAGATCAAAAAGCATGAACATATGCGCATGGAAGCTGAAATGGAAAAGCTGCGCGCAAACCTGCTTCGCTCCGTATCCCACGATCTGCGTACGCCCCTGACCTCCATCGTTGGTTCCAGCTCTGTTCTTCTGGAAAACAAGGAATTGAGCGTACTCCAGCAGAACGAACTGCTCACTGAAATCCACAAGGACGCACAGTGGCTGGCGAGAATCACGGAAAACATCCTGTCCGTTACCAAATTCAGCGGAACCCATGTGCGCCTCCATAAAGAGTGTGAAGTTGTGGAGGAAATCGTGTCCAGTGCCATCGTTAAATCCCGCAGGAACCATCCCGATATTCCCATCAACGTCACTAAGCCGGACGAAATCCTGCTGGCGCCCATGGACGCCACCCTCATTGAACAGGTTTTGTTGAATCTGCTGGACAATGCGGTGGTCCACGGCAAGAATACCACAGCCGTTCAGGTGCATATCTTCCAGACAAACAAGCATGTGCATATCCGCATATGCGACAATGGTGCAGGCATCCCTCAGGCCCTGTTCCCCCATCTCTTTGACGGCTATGCTTCCTTATACAGGAAAAATACCGACGATACGCGCAGCATGGGGATTGGCCTTTCCGTATGTCAGTCTATTGTAAAAGCGCACAACGGCCAGATCAGCGCGAAGAATAACGAAAACGGCGGCGCCACTTTTGAATTCTGGCTGCCCGCAGAAGAGGTAAACGAATATGAGCCAGCTCAAGAATAAGATCCTCATAATTGAAGATGATCCTGGAATCTGTAAATTTCTGCGCGTCTCCCTACAGG
Source organism: Clostridia bacterium (assembly GCA_017938785.1). The sequence goes on along the minus strand of JAGBAU010000044.1, from coordinate 4,254 downwards.
GAAACGACTACGATGTAATCGAAACCAACACGGGCGCAAAGGCTCTGGAAATCATTTCATCCCATTGCCCGGACCTGATCCTTCTGGACCTGGGCCTTCCGGATATGGATGGCAACCGCATCATCAAAAGCGTGCGCAGCTGGACAAAAACGCCCATCGTCGTCATCTCCGCCCGTTCCATGGAGGAGGACAAGGCGACTGCCCTGGACCTGGGCGCGGACGATTATCTCACCAAGCCCTTCGGCACCATCGAGCTTCTGGCCCGCATCCGCACGGCTCTGCGCCACACCCGCACCACCTCCGAGGATGATCAGATTGCCCTGAGCGGCAAGTTCACCGTCAACGACCTGACCATCGACTACGCCAAGCACAGGGTCTATCTGAAGGGCGAGGATACCCACCTGACGCCCAACGAGTTTAAAATTGTCGGTTTGTTGGGCAAGCATGCAGGCCGCGTCATCACCTACAAGTCCATGCTCCAGCAGCTCTGGGGACCCACTGCCAGCGGCGATAACAAAATCCTGCGCGTGCATATGGCCAGCATCCGCAGAAAGATTGAACCCAATCCCGATGAACCCATGTATATCTTCACTGAAACCGGCGTTGGCTATCGCATGACCGACGGTAAATGACCAAGCGAAAAGAGGTACACATTGCATAAAAAGAAAATAAATCCCCTGAATATCCTCATGTTGACCATCGCGGGCATGATCAACGCCTGCGGCGTAACCCTGTTTCTCTCCCCCGTCAAGCTCTATGACAGCGGCATTTCCGGCACATCCATGCTGCTCTCTCAGATCACGCCGGAGTATCTGAACCTTTCCGTGTTCCTGCTGGTTTTGAACATTCCGCTGTTCCTGTACGGACTCAAACGGCAGGGACTGCTGTTTACCATCTATTCCATCTACACCGTTGCAGTCTATTCCATCATGGCATGGCTCATCACAGACGTTTTGCCCGTCGATGTGAGCATCGCCTCCCCTCTTGCCGAAAACGATTTGCTGCTGTGCGCAATCTTCGGCGGACTGATCTCCGGTGCAGGCAGCGGCCTGGCTATCCGCTTCGGCGGCGCAATGGACGGTATCGAAGTCATGGCCGTCATCTTCGCTAAGCGGCTGAGCATCACTGTAGGCAGCTTTGTGATGGTGTACAACGTGGTTCTGTATGTGCTCTGCGGCATCATCGTAGACAGCTGGATCCTGCCTCTCTATTCCATCGTGGCCTATGCAATCGCGCTCAAGACGGTGGACTTCATCGTTGAAGGTTTCGACCGTGCAAAGTGCGCCATGATCGTCACCTCCAAGCCTGATCTCATCTGCACCAAGCTCAGCGAGGTTTTCGAAAGTGGTATGACCCGCATCGACGCCCGCGGCGGTTTCTCCAACACCTACCGCGGCATGATTTATTTCGTGGTGAACCGCTTCCAGGTGACGCGCATGAAGGACATAGTGCACGAAATCGATCCCCACGCCTACATCACCATCAGCGAGGTTGCGGACGTATTTTCCAGAAACATGGAGCGCACCTGATCTTCATTGACAGCCTGGGTGCGCTGTGCTAAAATCAAAGCGACTGCAGCAATATGCAGTCGCTCTTTTATCTTTTGTATGTATGGTGAAATACTTATGGATAAAGCGATCATGTGGGTCATGTCCTGCGGTGCGCTGCTGGGCGGCATCGACCGCATCCTCGGCAACCGGCTTGGCCTTGGCAAGAAATTTGAGGAAGGTTTTCAGCTTCTGGGCCCGACTGCGCTCTCCATGGCCGGTATCCTGTGCCTGGTTCCGCTGCTGACGAAGCTTCTCGGCGGTCCGGTCTCCATCCTGTGCAAGCCCTTCGGAATCGATCCGGGCATGCTGGGCGGCCTGCTTGCCGTGGATATGGGCGGCTACCAGCTGGCCTGCGATCTGGCGATTGATCCCCGCGTGGGTAGTTTTGCGGGCATCGCCGTTGCTGCCATCCTGGGATGTACCGTCACCTTCACCATTCCCATCGGTATGGGCATGCTCAAGCCCGACGAGCGCGTGGATTTCGCACGCGGCATCCTGTTTGGTTTGATTGCAATTCCTGCCGCACTGGTGGTGGCCGGTTTTTGCTGCGGCATGGGTTTCTTCACGACCCTGCACCAGAGCCTTCCCGTTTTGATACTCTCTGCGCTGGTGCTGCTGGGAATATGGAAAAAGACCGAGCAGATGATACGCGGTTTCTCCGTGGTTGCTCGCGCGATCTCCGTCCTGACCACCATTGGCCTGATGCTGGGCGCATTCGAATATATGACCGGCACGGCCATTCTGCCGGGGCTTGCTCCCATCGGGGAAGCCATGGGCATCGTAGCTTCCATCGGTGTTGTGATGCTGGGCAGCCTGCCGGTCACAGAGCTTTTGCAGCGTATTCTGCACAGGCCGCTGGCCTGGCTGGGAAAGAAGACCGGCATGAACAATGCCAGCGTCGCAGGCTTGCTCATCGGCATGGTAAGTGTTCTTCCCGCCATCGCCCTGATCAAGGATATGGACAGGCGCGGCAGAATCGTCAACGCGGCCTTCATGGTCTGCGCGGCTTCCGCCCTGGCCGCACAGCTGGGCTTCGTGGCCGGAGTGGATGCAAGCCTGTTGCCCGTGCTGCTCGCCTCCAAGTTCGCCGGCGGCATTTGCGGCGTGCTGATCGCACTTTTCGCCACCCGAAAAGCTTAAAAATCGAAATCCCTGAGGTATACGCCGACGGAACGGCTCATTTCCCGGGAAAAGTCAGAATTATATTTCCGGTCGCAGAAGGCACGCATCCATTCATCATAGCCGCGCTCCCCTGCCCTGGCCGCAAACATATCGCGAAGCTCCGCTTCGTTCATCTGCCGGTAGGCGTTTTCATGGACGATATGCTCCATGGCGACGCGCTCCGGCTTTTTTCTTTCGACCTGCTGCTGCGTGGGATAGCCGAACACCAGCATGGCCGCCGGAAACACATACTCCGGCAGGCACAGAAGTTCCCTGTGCGCTTCGCAGTTTTCCATCACGTCGCCAATGTAGCAGGAACCGATCCCCAGGCTCTGAGCTGCGGTAACAGCATTCTGGGCGGCTATGGCTGCATCCGTGACCGCCAGCATCAAATCGCCGGGGCCGGGTTTACGGGGCTCTGCGCCCGCGCAGGCGAAGGCATTCCTCCACTTACGGCAGTCTGCGCAAAAGATGAGCACCAGCTTCGCCTTTGCAATGAAGGCTTGGTTATCACAGGTCGCCACCAGCCTTTCCCTGAGCTGCTGGTCGGTGATATCCAGTATGGTGTAGAGCTGCTGATTTCCGGCCGTGGGCGCCATGGCTGCGGCTTCAAGGATGAGCGCTTTATCCCCGGCAGAAATCTCCCTGTCCTCAAACATGCGCACAGATTTGCGCTCCTTCAGTTGACGAATAACCTCATTCATATTCTTCCTCCACAAAGAAAGGTGCGAAGCTCATGCTGCGCACCTTTTCATTATTTCTGCTCCAATACGGGAACGATCTCCTCACGATAGGAATCATCCAGGTCATTGACCTGCTGCAACGCCTTGAAGATTTCCTGCATCTTATAGTCCGTTTCTGTGATTACATCCGCACACTCGCGCAGCTCGTCCACGATGCGCTGGGAAACTTCCTCAGTGGCTTTGTAGCGGATGCCATGCTCCAGCGTAGCCCAAAAGTCCATCGCAACGGTGCGAATCTGGATCTCCACCGGCACAAACAGCTTGCCCTGGGACATGTATACAGGCACATCCACCACGATGTGCAGGCTGCGGTAGCCGTTGGGCTTGGGATTCTTGATGTAGTTTTTTTCCAGAATCAGCGAAATATCATCCTGTGCCAGCAGAAGATCGGCGATGTGGTAGATGTCGTCCACGTAGCGGCACACCACACGCACACCGGCAATATCGTGCAGGTTCTTTTTTGCGCTATTCATGGAAACCGGAAAATTGGTATTCTGCAGCTTCTTGATGATGCTGTTCAACGACTTGATCCGGCTCTCTATATGATGGATGGGATTGTGGCGGTTCTTATAGGAGAATTCAGCGTCCAGCGTGGTGAGCCTTGCATTGATTTCGCGAATCGCCGCGGAATACACGACGCGGATGCTGGCATAATCCATGCGCAGATGCTCCATCGAATTCTCAAAGGGATCCAGAACCTCGTTCTCCACCCTGTTCTTTTCCTGTTCCATGGTCGGTCTCCTTCGTCGGGGCCGGCTCGCTGAGCACGTCCCAGGGGGTGATGATGCAGATCAGTTCCT
>JAGBAU010000043.1 GCA_017938785.1 Clostridia bacterium | reverse complement strand
TTTCCGCCATCCCTGTGGGTGTGCTGCAGGGCAGCGTGACCCTGCTCTCCCGCCTGATCAAGCCCCTGATGACCGACGCTGCCATGGCGAACCTCTCCACCGTGGGCTCCATCCTGATCTTCTGCGTGGGCCTCAACCTGGTGTGGGGCAAGAAGGTGCGCGTCGCCAACCTGCTGCCGGCCATTGTGATCGCCGTGATTGCGGCTTTCCTGCCCTTCTAAATTTTTTTGAAAAAACTGTTGACACGGGGAATTCCCTGTGTTATACTATACTCAGTTAGGAAAACCTAACATAATCAAACGCCGATAGGACCTCCGGCGTTTGATTTAAAATAAACAGTTAGGTTTGCCTAAATTCTACAGACCTCCAATCTTCTCTCTTCTCTTTGCCGGGGCGGACGCTTCACCGCTCCGGTATATTCCTTTTTGGCATGAAAAAAGAACCGATTGATACCGGTTCTTTTTATGGATACATTTACTTGTCCAGCTTGCAGGTCTCCTTCATGGCGACGGAGCAGGCGATATCGCCCAGGACGTTGCAGCAGGTGGCGCCCATGTCGCACAGGGTGTTGACGGAGATGTAAACAGCCATGATCTCTGCGGGCAGGCCGGCGATGGCAGACAGGGCTGCGAAGCAGGCGATTGCGCCGCCGGGAACGCCGGGGCAGCCGATGGACAGCAGGGTATTGGCCAGCAGAACGATGGCCAGCATGCCGAAGCTGATGGGAGTGCTGGTGGCATTGCCGAAGAATACGATCATGAAGCTCATCAGGATGGAAACAGCGTCCATGTTGATGGTGGCGCCGAGCGGGATTGCCAGGGAGGAAATCTCGTTGGGAACGCCCAGATCGTCAGCTGCCTTCTTGGACAGCGGGATGGTGGCGGAAGAAGAGCAGGTGCCGAAGGCGTTCAGGGCTGCGGGCATAACCTTCTTGAAAAATACGTGCACAGGAGTCTTGCCCACGAACTTGACCAGGCCGCCGTAGACGATCAGTGCATACAGGATGTAAGTGATATACAGGGCCAGCAGCACGCCGCCGAGGGAGATGACGGTATCGATACCATTGGACTGGATCACCAGAGCGATGGAAGAGAATACGCCGATGGGAGTGAAGTACATGACGAAGGAGATGATCTTCATGGAGATTTCGTTGACGGCGTCAACCACCTTGATGAAGGGGTCTGCCTTCTCCTTCAGGGTCAGGCAAACGATACCGATGATGATGGCAAATACCAGCACCTGCAGCATATCGCCGTTGACGAAGGATGCGATGGGATTGTTGGGAATCAGATTCTTCACGGTGTCCAGGAGGCTCGTGAACTCAACCGCGCCGTAGGGGTTGGTTGCGTCCATGGTGAAGGAAACGCCCTTGCCGAAGCCGATGAGCTTGGGCAGGAACAGGCCCAGCAGGGAAGCGAACAGGGTGGTGCCGCAGTAATACAGCAGGGTCTGGCCGCCGACCTTACCGGTCTTGCCGACAGAGCCGATGCCCTGGATGCCCATTACGATGGAGCAGAATACCAGGGGATAGATCATCATGCGCAGGGCATTGATGTAAAGGGTGTAAACCAGGTTCAGCACAGGCTTGAAGATGTTGAAGCCATCGGCGTTCTTCATGCCGAGGAAGCCTACCAGGATACCCAGTGCGAGACCTACGAAGATCCACAGCGTGATCTTGGACGTGTACCAATTCTTCTTTTTCATTAAAATACCCCTCCGTTTGTAAATAAAAACGCCCGCCTTCTTATGCAGAAGACGGGCGGATTACCCGTGGTACCACTTCATTTTATCCGGAACAGAATCCCGGACCTCATTGCGGCATCTAACAATGCCTCTCGCTGTAACGGGCGATCCCCGTCGTAACCTTAGCCTGCGCCTCGATACGCCGCTCCGGAGCCATGTTCGCCCAATCCCCTGCCTGCGCCCTTTCAGCCGGTGAGGCGCTCTCTTTAAGGAGGCATATTGGGTTACTCTTTCCTTCATCGCGTGTAAATCTGATCGTATTATATCGGACTTGCTTAAAAATGTCAAGGCGCAGTTTTTTCGGTTATTCATGCCGTTTTCGGAAATTATTTCGGGGAAATCTGCCGCAATTAAACAAATGTTTTCCTGTCAAAAATTGTAAACAGCTTGTATTTAATTGGTTTATATGTTAAAATTAGAATAACCGAAATGTGGCTTTGCGGTCATATTTTGTCGAGGAAGTGAGGGGAAGAATCATGCAGAGATCAGATCCGAGATACTCCAGTTTTGTGCAGATCCTGCGCGAGGAACTCGTTCCCGCAATGGGCTGTACCGAACCCATCGCCATCGCTTATGGCGCGGCAAAGGCTCGTGAGGTTCTGGGCTGTCTGCCGGAAACAGTTCTGGTTGAGGCCAGTGGCAACATTATCAAGAACGTCAAGAGCGTCGTTGTTCCCAACACCGATGGCCTCAAGGGCATCGAAGCCGCCGCAGTGGCCGGCATCGTTGGCGGCAAGGCGGATAAGATTCTCGAGGTTATCAGCGAGGTGACCGACGAGCAGAAGCAGGGCATGCGCGATTTCCTGGCCAACCATGAGGTGAAGGTTGCTCCTGCAGAGGGCGACGTGGTGTTTGACATCATCATCACCCTGCGTGCAGGCGGCCAGAAGGTCAAGCTGCGCATTGCGGATTACCACACCAACATCGTCCTCATCGAAAAGAACGGCGATGTTCTGCTGGACCACGGCGTGGTTGCAGAGGACGCCAAGGACAGCGGTCTCACCGACCGCACCTGCATGAGTGTTGAAGGCATCGTTGATTTCGTGGAAACCTGCGATATCGAGGATGTGCGTGCAATGGTTCAGCGCCAGATCGATTACAACTATGCCATCGCTGAAGAGGGCATGAAGAATCCCTGGGGTGCCAACATCGGCAAGGTTCTGCGCGACAACTACGGCACCGACATCAAGATTCGTGCCCGTTATATGGCCGCTGCAGGTTCCGACGCCCGCATGAGCGGCTGCGAAATGCCGGTTATCATCGTTTCCGGCAGCGGAAACCAGGGCATTACCGCATCGGTTCCCGTCATAGAATACGCCAAGGAGCTGGGCGTGGAGCATGAAAAGATGCTGCGCGCGGTTCTGCTGAGCGACCTGCTGACCATCCATATGAAGACCGGCATCGGCCGCCTGAGCGCCTACTGCGGCGCCGTCAGCGCCGGCTGTGCCGCAGGCGCTGCCATCTCCTGGCTCAATGGAGGCGGCTTCGAGGCTGTGGCGCACACGCTGGTCAATGCACTGGCAACAATCTCCGGCATGATCTGTGACGGCGCGAAGCCTTCCTGCGCTGCGAAGATCGCTGCGTCCGTTGACGCAGGCATTCTCGGCTGGAGCATGTTCCGTGTGGGACAGGAGTTCCGCGGCGGCGAAGGTATCGTCACCAAGGGCGTTGAGGCAACGATCCGGAATATCGGCCGCCTCGGCCGTCTGGGTATGCGCGAAACCGACCGCGAGATCATCCGCATCATGACCGGGCAGGAGCGTCCCGAATAACGCTCTGACAATATTATAACTGGAGGAATTTCCATGAAATTTCTGAAGAGCCTGCCTGTAAAGCTTCTGCTGGGCATCGTCGTCGGCATCTTCGTCGGCCTGCTGGTTCCTGAATCCGTCATGACCGTTCTGGTTCCCGTGAAGAACATCATGGGTCAGGTCATCAACTTCATCGTTCCCCTGATCGTCATCGGCTTCATCGCTCCCTCCATCACCAAGCTGGGCAACAGCGCTTCCCGTATGCTGGGAGTCGCTCTGGTCATTGCTTACGTTTCTTCCGTTCTGGCTGCTCTGATGAGCATGGTCGCCGGCTACATCCTGATCCCGATCATGAACAACGCCACCGCAGCT
>JAGBAU010000042.1 GCA_017938785.1 Clostridia bacterium | reverse complement strand
CTCCATGACGATCTCCTCCGCCTGCTGGCGCAAATTATTCATCCGTTGAATCCAAAGAAGCTGATTGCGCGCCTTAAGGGCTTCATCTACGCCCTCCTGCCGCGCCAGCTGTTCCGTCACATCATAGATGCGGTTGCAGCACTCCTCGTTGATCTCTTCCAGGTGCCTGCCGAGAGTTCCATGAAAGATCATGGTGGTGTAGACATCCGGATGATGCTCCTTCAGGTACAGAAGCCTTCTGCGGCCATACCTGCCAAGATTGTACTTGGATACGTCCAGAATCCTGGGATTGATGTCGCTGTCAAATTGTCGATTAAAATACATACTGCGGCCTCCTTTGTGGGTCGTGCGGTTAAAATGAAAAGCTGACCAAATCTCCTTTCCCATAACCGCACTCCATTCGCCACAAATGAGCCGCAGTCATGTTGTATTAGGCGCTATCACTAACGCCCTTTACAACATACACCTTACGGGTGCTTTTTCATTCCAGCATATCGAACAGGCTCATCTGTTCGGATTCGCTGTTGCGCCAGTGGCGGCTCAAATCGCTCAGGTTCATTTCCGGGATGCTCGTGGCTGGAATGGCGCCGCGGGCGATGAGCGGCTGGTTGTTGGCATAGCCGGTCCAGGCGTAAATCCAATCGCAATAGCGGTTGCGGATGGCGTCCATCTCGCCGCGCTTGCCGTCGGTATTGAACACGAATGCAGCCTCGGCCAGGGAGAACAGCAGCTTGTTTCGTGCGATTGCATGGCTTACGGTGAACAGCGCTTCTGGATGCTCCAGGGAAATCACGGCTGCTTTGCCGGCAGCCAGCATTTCCGCGATTCCGTCCTCATGCACATGATTCTGCATATCGCCGCCCAGAACCTCAACAAGGGTTCCGCCGTATTCCATGGCCAGGTTCATGGCAACGCGGGAGACGCCCAGTTCGCCACCGGTCAGGATGGTATAACCCATGCGCACGCCGTTGCGCACCAGGGTGTCGATGGAATCGCGCACCTCAGGGCTGGTCTTCACACCGCTGATGCCGACGATGGCCAGCATGGGCCTGGTGAGCAGTTCCTGATTGCCGCAGCGGTAGAATACGGGCGGTGCAGCCTCCTCCATGCGCCGCTTCAGGCGGGAGGGGTATTCCTCGTTGTAGCAGGTGACCACTTCAATCCCCTGCCGCAGGTGGTTTTCCACCGTGTAGGACAGCTGCACGCTGCGGTTGAGCAGGGTGTAAATGCGGTAGGCCTCCTCTTCAGAGATGTCCAGCTTGAGCATCAGGCCGCCGATATCCACATTCATCAACCTGCCGATGTGAAACAGACCGCCTGCGCGCACCTTCTCTTCAAGGCGCTTGAGTTCCTGGGTGCTGAAGGGACGCGCATACTCTTCCCGGTTGGGCGAAAGCGCCATGGTCAGCAGCATCGTAACGAATGCATCATCGGAGTAATTCATCCGCATCCCCCTTAAGTAGAAGTATCTCTGTTCATTATAGCACATTTCATCCGCTTTGCATAGATGGTCACTCCATGTGTTTTTTAAGGGTTTCCAGCGCCTTCTTTTCGATGCGGGAAACGTAGCTTCTGGAAATGCCCAGGAGCTTTGCAACCTCATGCTGCGCATGGAACTCGCCATCCTCCAGGCCATAGCGCAGGCGGATAACCCCGGCCTCCCGTTCATCCAGCACGCGCGCAATCAAATCCAGCGCAATGCCTGAATCAATCCTCAATGCAACAGCATCCGGCACAAGATCCTTATCTGTGCCGAGCAGATCCGTAATTTGAACCTCATTTCCCTCTTTATCCCGGCTGACGCTGTCGCTCATGGTAGAGGTGGTACGCAGCTTCTTCAATGCACGCAGGTGCATGCGAATTTCATTTTCGATGCAGCGGGACGCATAGGTGGTCAGCTTGCCTGCCTCCGGCTTGAATGTATGTACAGCCTTGATCAATCCAATGGAACCGATGGAAATCAGATCATCCGTATCATCTGCAGAATGACTGTATTTCTTGGCGATGTGGGCAACCAGCCTCAGGTTGTGCTCAATGAGCCGGTCCCGGGCGATGCTGTCCCCCATGAACATCCTGTTCACAAGATCAGCTTCCTCCTCCGGCTTCAGCGGCTTTGGAAAGGAACCGCCCGATGACAGGTGCAGGATCAGCGCCCATGCGCTTTCGGCAAGGTAGAGCAGGATTTCCTCAAAAAACATAGGGCTTTCCTCCTTTTGGGAAGTCTGCCCTACATTCTATTCTTCAATTATTTTTCCGTGCACGTCCTCAGCGGGAACCCATGAGCGCATCATACGCCGCCCACATCTGCTGATATTGGGCCACATTGCGTTCATGCTCCTCGCGGGTGACGGCGAACGCAAGCTCGTCCGTATTGGGATCGGTGGCGCAGAAGTACATGACGCCCTGCTCAATGAAGCTCATGTCCGGATGCATGGCCGCCTCCAGAGCCGCGTTGGACGGATTGCAAATCGGACCAACCGGGAGCGCAGGAATCACATAGGTGTTGTACAGGTTCTGGTTGTTCACTTCCTCCTGGCTGAGGATGAAGTGAGACAGGCCGGTGAGGTAAGTCGCCGTGGGGTCGCTCTCCAGCTTCCAACCCCGGCTCAGGCGGTTGTGGAACACGGCGGACACCTTGGCATAATCCTCTGTCTTGCCCGCTTCCCTTTCGATCATGGACGCCAGGGTAATAAACTGGTCCATGGTCAGGCCGCTCTGATAGGTTTCCTTCTGGCTGTACTCGCCGTTCTCGTCCACGTAGTACTGCACGTTATCCGCATAGTAGACGCGGTCGATGACCTTGTTGTGCTGATCCAGCAGCGTCGCAATGATGCTTTCTGCGGAAGCAGACTTGAAGATGCGGTAGGTATCCGGCGCAAGGTAGCCCTCGAGGGCATATTTGCGGCCGTTGAGCATGCCTGCATCCTGTGCAAACTTCAGCGCGTAGGAATCGCCCACGAAGCGGTCCACATCGTTGCAGAGCTTCAGGAATTCATCGGCGCTGTCGATAGCGCCCTCCTCCACCAGGTAATCGGCGATATCCTCGCAGGTCCAGCCGGGCACGATGGTGATGGTGCGTTCATTGGTCTGGCTGCCGCTGGTGAGTTCATCGATGATCTGGCTCACGGTCATGGACGGAGAGAGCTCAAAGCTGCCGTAGCTGAGCTGGTTGCCCACGCCCTCCAGCTGCACCAGATACTTGAAGATGCTGCCGTTTCGGATCAGCTGGGCCTTTTCCAGGCTGCTGCCAATGGAAGTGACCGACTGGCCGGATTCGATGTCAAACTGCACAAGCCCAGCATTCTGGGGATCGGCCGGGCCAAGGAAGTTTTCATAGATGGTATTGTAGCCATAGCTGACGATGCCGATGACAATCAGCAGGCTACAGAAAAAGATCAAAACCGGACGCAGAATCTTCCAGAGCCATGCATACCAATACAGACCGTATTCACGATCCTCATGCAGGGTCTTGATGCTGTAGTTCTCGGTTTGCACCGGCTGGCGGCGCTGCTGCGCCCGGCGTGTGCGCTTGTTCCTGTATGCCATGGTTTATCCTCCGTCAGCCCTGGGCCAGCATGTCCAGGTCTACGCCCGCAACATCCGCGAGAATCTTGAAAATGTCCGTCAGCATCCGCTGAAAGCGGAATTCCGCCATCAGGAAATTGGATACATCGGGATTGAACTGCAAAAGCGTGCCGATCTGCTGCAAACGCTGCATGTCGTCCTGGGGCATGCTTTCGCCGGAAGCCATCTTGGCCTGAAGGCGGAATTGCAGTTTCTTGTATTCATCCAGCAGCGCCTTGTTGGTCGCATCATCATAGGCAATTTCCTTCAGGCGGCTGAACTCGCGGTACTCCTCGCTCTCCTTCAGGGAACGGGCGAGGGCGTGGGCCTGGTCATAGGGGTTCATAGTTTTCCTCCGAATTAAATCTCCACAATGATCGGAAGGATCATCGGGTTACGCTTGATGGTATCGTAAATGTATTTCTGCACGGATTCGCGCACATCGTTCTTCAGGTGGTTCCACTCGGAAGAATCGATGGGGCCGAAGGCCTCAATGGCACGAGCAGCTGCGCCGCGGCAGCCCTCCACCAGTGCGTCCGCATCGCGCATATACACGAAGCCGCGGCTGATGATATCCGGGCCGGAAACCACGCTGCCGAGATCATGGTCAACGCCCATGACGACGATCAGCAGGCCGTCCTCAGCCAGATGCTTGCGGTCGCGCAGAACAACCGCGCCCACATCGCCGACGCCGAGGCCGTCGATCAGCACGGAGCCGTTGGCCACCACGCCGGTGACGTCCAGGCTGGTTTCATCCATCTCGATCACATCGCCGATTTCGGCAATAATCACGTTGTCCTCATGCATGCCGAGCTTCTTGGCAAGCTCCGCGTGATGATGAAGCATGCGGTATTCGCCGTGCACGGGAATGAAATACTTGGGCTTGGCCAGCATGTGAATCAGCTTCAGTTCCTCCTGGCGGGCGTGTCCGGAAACATGCACTTCTGCCAGGGATTCATAGATTACGTCGCAGCCGATTCTGAACAGCTGGTTGATGACGCGGGAGATGGACTTTTCATTGCCCGGAATGGGAGACGCAGACAGAATCACCATGTCGCTCTCACGCAGTTCCATCTTGCGGTGTTCGGCAAACGCCATGCGGCTCAGGCCGCTCATGGGCTCGCCCTGGCTGCCGGTGGTGACTACGATGATCTTGTCATCCGGGTAGCGGTCCAGCTCATCCACGGTGATCAGGCTGCCGTCCGGGATCTTCAAATAACCCAGCTGCATGGACACCTTGGAAACGTTCACCATGCTGCGGCCGATCAGGCAGACCTTGCGGCCATAGTGTACAGCGGCATCCACAACGGACTGGATGCGGTGCACGTTGCTGGCGAACATTGCAATGATAATGCGTCCCTTGGCCTTGTCAAACAGGTTAAAGAAGGTCTCGCCGACGCGCTTTTCGGACATGGTATAGCCGGGGCGCTCCACGTTGGTGGAATCCGCCATCAATGCAAGCACGCCCTGGTTGCCCAGTTCGGCAATGCGGCCCAGGTTGATGGGATCGCCGTCCAGGGGCGTATAGTCCACCTTGAAGTCGCCGGTATGCAGAACCGTACCAACAGGACTGGTGATCGCCAGCGCACAGGCGCCTGCAATGGAGTGGTTCACCTTGATAAACTCAATCCTGAAGCAGCCGGCTTGCACAACATCGCCGGGCTCCACCACATTGAGGGGCACAACTCCGTTGAGGCGGTGCTCCTTGAGCTTATGCTCGCACAGGGCAAGGGTCAGGCGGGTACCGTACATGGGCGCAGGAATCTTGCGCACGATATAGGGCACTGCACCGATATGGTCCTCATGACCATGGGTAAAGAAATAGCCACGAATCTTATGTTGGTTCTTTTCGAGATAAGTGGTATCCGGAATAACCAGGTCTACACCCGGCATGTCCTCACGGGGGAAGATCGAGCCAAGATCGACGACAATGATGTCATCCATGTATTCAAACACGGTCAGGTTCTTGCCAATTTCGCCCAATCCGCCAAGCGGAATGATATGCAGCCGGGGATTCTTCGTCTTTTTTGCCACGCTGTTCCTCCTTATTTATGTATTTTCTATATGCATCACGCGCCGACAGGACTGCCCGGCCGTGATAATAAACGCACTTAAGCGGGCATGAGAATTCATACCCCTTTCAGTATAGCACATTTCTGTGCCATTTATCACGCTCGATAAGATTTAACGTCCGTAAGGAGGATGTAAACTGCACCCTCCTTAGACGCTCATTTTTGCATTATTGTTCCAGAAGCCGGTTCAGAATCTGGATCAGGGTGAACTTCGCTCCCCTGCCTGCAGCCGCGCCCACGCAGCCGGGACAGCCGTCCACGCACTTGCAGGAAAGCAGCACTTCGCGCGCACGCTTGAGAAGCTCCTTATCCATTTCAAACACCCGGTCGGACAGCCCGATGCCGCCCGGCAGGGAATCGTACAGATAGATAGTGGGTTTTCCGGTATAGACGTCCTTCACATGGTAGACCACGGAAATATCCTGCGGCGCGCACATGAGGTGCATGGG
>JAGBAU010000041.1 GCA_017938785.1 Clostridia bacterium | reverse complement strand
GTTGATGCCGTTCAGACCTTCGATACGCAGGCCGGTCTTTTCCTTCACCAGCTGGGTACGCTCGAACTCGGTCTTCTTGGCGCACTCTTCGCGGTAGGCGATGATTGCGTCCATGTTGGCGATCTTATCGGCATACTTGTCAATCATGGGATGCTCGGGAGCCATGACCATGAAGGTTACGCCGAACAGGGTGTCGGGACGGGTGGTGTAGATCTCCAGGGTCTCATCGGTGCCGCTGACCTTGAAGTTTACGAAGGCGCCGGTGGACTTGCCGATCCAGTTCACCTGCTGCTGGGCGATGTTTTCAGGATACTCAACGCTCTTCAGGCCTTCGAGCAGCTTGTCGGCATACTTGGTGATGCGCAGGTACCAGACGTCCTTGGGCAGCTGGATGACGTCACCGTGGCAAACGTCGCACTTGCCGCCCTGGCTGTCCTCGTTGGACAGAACAACCTTGCAGGTGGGGCAGTAGTTGACCAGGGTCTTGTCACGGAATACCATGCCGTGCTCGAACAGCTTCAGGAAGATCCACTGGGTCCACTTGTAGTAATCGGGATCGGTGGTATCCACTTCGCGGCTGTAGTCGAAGGAGAAGCCCAGCTTCTTCAGCTGCATGCGGAAATGATCCACGTTCTGCTTGGTGACGATGGCAGGGTGGATGTTGTTCTTGATGGCGAAGTTTTCGGTGGGCAGGCCGAAGGCGTCCCAGCCGATGGGGAACAGAACATTATAGCCTTCCATGCGGCGCTTGCGGGAGATGATGTCCATGGCCGTGTTGGAGCGGGGATGGCCTACATGCAGGCCTGCGCCGGAGGGATAGGGGAATTCGATCAGACCATAGAACTTGGGCATGGAATAATCATCCAGCGCAGCAAAGGACTGGTTGTCATCCCAGTGCTTCTGCCATTTGGGTTCGATGACCGCAGGATTGTAAACGGGAATGTTCTTCATGCAGGATAACGCTCCTTTGAAATATTGTTGATGCGGCCCGGAAAAAGAAAAAACCCCCGTCCTCTGCAAAGAGACGGAAGGCAAGCCTTTCGCGGTACCACTCTTATTGATCCGATTCATATACAATCGAAGATCCGCTTTGTGCCGGATAACGGCGGCAGCCGCCTGCGCATGCAGGATGCTCCGGAATGAGTTCGGCGGCTTTGGACGTTGCCTCGCAGCTTACGGCAACTCTCTGAAGACCAAATGGTTCGCCTAATACTTTCCTTCTCAGCCCTTCTATTATAAAAAAGAGGAGAGGGCTTGTCAAGTTAAAAAGCACATTAAGCAAAAGAAAAGAAGCGAATGGTTTGCATTCGCTTCTTTTCTATTCATATCGCTTATTCAGCAGCTGCTTCCTCAGTAGCTTCCTCAGCGGGTTCCTCAGCGGGTTCCTCAACGGCTTCGGTGGTTTCAACCTCAGCAGCTTCGGTTTCGGCGGCCTCTTCGGTCTCAACAGTTTCCACTACGGTTTCGGGAACGACAACTTCTGCGCCGTTATCGATATGGGAAACAACGATGGTGCAGGCGATGGCCAGCACGATGAAAGCGATGGCAGCGATCTTGGTGATCTTGGCCAGCTTGGCGTCCATGCCCTTGGCCTTGCCCTTGCCGAAGAAGGTTTCAGCGCCGCCTGCGATGGCACCCAGGCCCTGACGCTGACCCTGCTGCATCAGAACAACTGCGATCAGCACGATGGAGATCAGAATCAAAACGATATTGAGAATAATGGACAGTGCGGTCATGAGACATCCTCCTTAAGCGTATCAACGCAACATACTTGCATATTATAGCATGTTTCATTTCAAAAGGCAACATGATTTTCTCAAATTTATCAGAATTTATCGGAAATTCCTTTGGTTGACAGCAGGTTTTTGCTGTGCTATGCTGGTGAAAAGTACCTGAATGGAGGATGTGCAAATGAAGCGCGTGCTGGGACTGGATATCGGCGGCACCAAATGCGCAGTGCTGCTGGCCGATTGCGGCGAAGAGATCAGCGTGGTGGAGAAGATTCGCTTCGATACCCGTACTGACCTCGGCTTTGAATACGCAAAGGAAAAGCTGCTGGCGGCGGCGTCGGAACTGATTGGCAAATCCGAAATCCCGGTGCAGGCCATCGGCGTCAGCTGCGGCGGCCCCCTCAATTCCCGCAAGGGCGTTGTGCAGTCTCCGCCCAACCTGCCCGGCTGGGATGATATTCCCATCGTGGGCATTCTGGAGGAAGCCTTTGGCATTCCCGCCTTCCTGCAAAACGACGCCAATGCCTGCGGCCTGGTGGAATGGAAATACGGCGCGGGCCGGGGCACGCAGGATATGGTGTTCCTCACCATGGGCACCGGCATGGGCGCGGGTGTGATCGCCGACGGACGGCTTCTGCGCGGCAGCCGGGACATGGCCGGCGAGGTGGGGCATCTCCGCCTGGAGCATGACGGCCCGGTGGGCTACGGAAAAGCCGGTTCCTTCGAGGGCTTCTCCTCCGGCGGCGGCATTGGCCGCCTGGCCTGCATGATGCGCCGCGAATGGCAGGCGCACGGCGAAACGGTTGCCTGGACGGAAACCGACGAGGAATTCTCCACCAAGGCGCTGGCAGGCTATGCCAATGCCGGCGATCATCATGCGCTTTGCGTGTTTGAAACCGCGGGTGATTACCTGGGCCAGGGCATTGCCATGATCGCGGATGTGCTGAACCCGGAGATGGTGGTCATTGGCGGCGTGTACATGCGGTGCGAGCACCTGATCAAGGACAGCATGTGGAAGGCCATCCGCCGGGAGGCGCTCAGGCAGTGCTGGCAGGATTTGCAGGTGGTTCCCGCCCAGACCAGCGAACAGATTGGCGATTTCGCCGCCGCCATGGTTGCGGTGTACGGGTTGGAAATGGGAAAGTGAGTCCGCAGCGCGTTCTGCGTTCATAATAGATATTTTATTTCAGAAAGGGTGTGTTCATTCGTGAAGCTTTTTACCAATAACGAACGGAATCGGAGGAATGAACGATCCTGATCCTCTGGTTCAACAGGAGGAAAAATGAAGAATATCCGCTTAGAACAAATTGACGAATCGAATTTCCTGGATGCTTTCCGGCTGGAATTGAATCCGGGACAGGAAGCATTTGTATCCCATCCAATTCGCAGCCTTGCGCAGGCCTACGTGTATCGCAGCCAGTGTATGCCCTTCGGCGTGTACTGCGGCACGGATATGGTGGGCTATGTGATGGTAATCTATGATTGGGATGAGGGCTGTTACAACATTTGGCACATGATGATTGACCGCCGCCATCAGAGACGCGGCCATGGCCGGGCTGCGATTCGGGCTGTTCTGGATTTCATCCGTACGAAGCCCTTTGGAGATTCGGAACGGGTGCTGCTCACCTGCTGCCGCGAAAACGAGACTGCAATTTCCCTCTACAGG